>JAYVZR010000454.1:0-8623 GCA_043783135.1 Ferruginibacter sp.
CCTTCATCAGCTCTTCCAATTGCTGGTGAGTGTGATCCAATGAATAATTATCGCTATCCCTTATCTGCTTCCATTGATCGTAACGAAACTGCGAAAAGAAAAATTCATCAGGCTCTAATTTAATACCCTGTTTTATTGCAAAATCATTCGCGCCCTTGCCACTTAAAAAAACATGATTGCTGTTACGCATCACTTCCATCGCCAGTTCTATCGGGTTGCGCACATTGCGTACACCTGCTACTGCACCTGCTGCAAGATCTTTGCCATTCATTATAGCTGCATCCATTTCCTGTACCCCTTTTTTTGTAAAAACAGAACCACGGCCGGCATTAAATAACATATTGTCTTCTAAAATAACCAGGGCGGCTTTTACTGCATTCGCCGATGTACCGCCTTCTTCCAACACAGCATACCCTGCTGACAGTGCATCATCCAATCCCTGCAGGTATGCTTTTTCCAGTTCGGGTGTCATATCTTCTTTTAATATTGTACCTGCGCCGCCATGGATCGCTAAGGAAATTTTTTGCATATATCATTACTTTTATAAAAATAAAATTAGCCAATTTACCACACAATGATTTCGACAATTTAAAGCCAATTATTGAAATACATCTAAGGTTTTTAGAACTTTGTTTGAAACTGTTGAAGAAATTTTGATAACTGATTTCTGTCAAAAAACTTACCCGTTGTTCTGCTGTGTATCATCCTTTACTAACCTATTGGCAAGCAGCGCCAACGCATCAACATCACTTTTCTCCATACACTTAAAATGGCCAAGCGGGCACTTTTTATAGCCTATTTTACTACAGGGTCTGCACCACAAATTCAGCACTTCACTGTTGTAAAACTGCTGGGTTGATTTTGATCCATAGTATGGATACATACCAAATACAGGCACAGTATTACCCCATACAGCAATGATCGGCTTTTTAAAAGCGGCTGCAATATGCATCAGGCCCGTATCGTGGGCTATTACCAGTTTTGCTTTGCGGGTAAAATCAGAAGATTTATTGATATTGAATTTGCCACAGGCATTGTAAATTTTTTGTCTATCCAATGCTTCCAATATATCGCCTTCTGCTGCTTCTTCTCTGGCACCCAATAAAATAATGGGGTAATCAATCGTACTGCAAAGTTTTTCCAATAAATGAAGGGGCATTTTTTTGGTAGCCAGCGAGGCCCCGGTTACTATCGCTATATAACCATCTTTATGTGTAGCCGGTATATCCTCGTCCAGCACAAGGTCTTTATCGGGTACAAAATAATCCAAACCAAGCCCATCATTTTCAATGCCAAAATAACTAAGTGTTTCTATATTTCTGTCAACGATGTGTTTGCGTGGAAGTATATTTATCTTAAATGCAGTTAGTAAATACTTTTCAATATTCAGTTTGTTAAAAGAAAATGCCTTTATCTCATTTAAATATTTTTTTATTTTAAGCGTACGCAGGTTATGATGCAGGTCAATAATGAAATCAAATTTTTCCTGTTCCAGTTGCACTAATGTTTCGGATACATTTTCGGCAAGCACATGTATTTTATCAATGTATGGATTATGTTCTACAATTGCCTTGAAAGATTTCTTCACCAAAAAATGTATTTCGGCATCAGGGAATTTTTTACGAAGGCAGCGTGTAACCGGTGTAGTTAAAACAATATCACCAATTGAAGAAAAACGTATAATGAGAAATTTTGCCATTGAGCGAAAATAAACTATAATAGTTAAATATGCCGATGAAGACACCGGCCGGGGCTGTAAATATTGCCGTTAAGTCGTTGAGACGTTTTTTAAATTTTCAACTTCTCGATAAAACGTCTCAACGACTTAACGGCAACTTAAGATGTACAGCTTTTTAATTATGTTTCACCTTTTCAATATCACCCTGTGTTAACACATAGGTGCCCGTATGCTGCACTGCAATGGAAGAAGCCCTATTGGCGTAAGGGATCGCCAGTTCTATGCTACCCAGCGATAAATAAAAATAAGTAAGTGCTGCAAGAAAAGTATCACCGGCACCTACCACATCAAACACCGTAACTTTTTCAGATGAATATATTTTACCCCTGTACAAAGCCCCTTTATCGCCCATTGTGGTAATGATATTTTGTGGCGGATTCAGCAAATTTTTATACTCTACTTCATTTACTTTTATAAAACAGTTGGCTTTGTCAGGCACTGTCTTTTTTTTGGTATCAATAAAAACAGGACAGGTTGCTGCTGTGGCAATTTCAAACAATTTATCGGCGGGTAAAAACCCTTTGTCGTAATCGGAAATTACAATAGCATCATACTTATCTGCAGCAATACTTTTTTTTAAGGGTGCCAATACTTCATGCCTGTCGACCCTTAAAATCTGGTGATTGTATTTATCATCTACATATCTTGTTTTTACAATCTTTTCTTCGTTGGTAAAAAATTCAATATCAAGCTGAAAGGCTTTTAAATTTTCGTACACATTCGCTGCCATGCCGGGCTTCATTTCGGTACGGGTATAGTCCAGTACAGGCACTGGTGCTTCGGGGTTTAGCCTGGTGCAAATGCCATATACATACTCATCCACACAACTATCGCCTATCAATAATATTTTGTATGGTATTGGTAGTGGAGTAATCTTTAATTCTGTCATAAAACTTTAATTCTTTTGCAAATTGTGAACCTATAACGGGTTTGCCTTTCCAGTCGCTTCCAACAATCATTACATCAGGCGAAAAAGCTTTAATGGTATTCTCCAACGCTTCATCGCTGCCAAAAAAAACAACTTCATCTACTGCTTTTAAATTGACGAGAAAAAATTTTCGTTCTTCCTGCGAAAAAACCGGCCTGCTTTCTCCCTTTTTTTCTTTCACCCTTTCGTCTGTATCAATAGCCACCATTAAAATATCGCCTAAACTTCTGGCATAATTTAAAAGCTGTATATGCCCCGGATGAAGCACATCAAAAGTACCGTTTACAAATATTTTTTTCATCGCCGGGAATATTTTATCTCTAAGAAATTTTATTTTTTTATCTGCTCATTCCAAATTGCTGGTCGTGATTTCGGTCGGTGGGGACACCGGCCGAGGCTGTGAGCCATGGTTTGTGTCCCCGCAAAGCACTTGCGGTAATAACGTTTTGAGATGACTTTTTTTATCTGCACAATGCTTTGTCAAATGTACAACGAGGTTAGCTGACATATTTTAATAACTGCTCAATTAATTATTTTTATTTTGCCTCACTGCAATATAATAAACCGGTATACCAATCAATACTATTATCAGCCCCGGCCAGGTAAATGCAGGTTTAAAAACTATCAGTAAAATACAAAATGAAATAGCCATTAAAATGTAAATGGCAGGTAATACAGGGTAACCAAATGCTTTATAAGGCCGTTCTGCATCAGGCATTTTTTTTCTTAAAATAAAAATACCTGCAATAGTGAGTGCATAAAACATCACTACTACAAAAGAAATCATATCAAGCAAATCGCCATACTTGCCGCTTAAACACAGCAAGGCTGCAACAAGGCACTGTATCCATAAAGCAAAACCAGGCACCGCATTTTTATTAAGCGTTGCAGCTTTTCTAAAAAACAAGCCATCTTTTGCCATAGTATTGTAAACTCTTGCGCCTGCCAGTATTAAACCGTTATTGCAGCCAAAAGTTGAGATCATTATCATTACTGCAATTACATAAGTACCTATATTTCCAAAAATTGCATTGCTTGCTGCAACAGCTACTCTGTCTTTTTCTGCATGCGCAATAGCATCCATTGGCAACACAGCAAGGTATACAAGATTGGTGCATACATAAATCAACGTAACTATCAGTGTGCCCAAAAATAAACTAAGGCCGATATTTTTTTTTGGGTTTTTAATTTCACCCGCAATAAAAGTAACATTGTTCCATGCATCGCTGCTGAATACAGAACCAACCATTGCTGCAGCAATGCCACCCAATAAAGCAGTACCTGTTATGGATGCAACTGTAAAACCTGCACTGGCATTACATGCATCCTGCAATGATGTTTTTGTTGCTGCCCATGCGTTGGTCCAGTTAGTGTGCCATATAGCAGGATTAAAAGCAATAAAGCCGGCAATGATTAATCCAAAGAGAGAGAGCAGTTTTGTTGAAGTGAAAATATTTTGTATCCATTTACTTTCTTTAATACCCTTTGTATTGGTATAGGTTAAAAATATAATCAATACAATGGCTACTACCTGTGCCGCACTGATAGAAAAAAATACAGGTGCATTACAGGTATCAATACCTGTTTGAATTTTGATAAGTTTATTGTCTTCACTTAAAGCAGGAATAAGGTAAGCGGCAAATTTTGAAAAAGCCACACCAACCGCTGCAATAGTGCCGGTTTGTATTACAGCAAAAAAACTCCATCCATATAAAAACCCTACCAATGGATTGTAAGATTCTTTCAGGTAAACATATTGCCCACCCGCTTTTGGAAACATGCCACTCAACTCGCCATAACTTAATGCAGCGGTCAGCGTCATAAAACCGGTAAGCAGCCATACAGCAACCAGCCAGCCTGCACTTCCTACATTCCTGGTAATGTCGGCGCTAACAATAAAAATACCGGAACCAATCATAGAACCGGCAACTATCATCGTAGCATCAAACAGGCTTAGTGATGGTTTATATGTGGTTATTTTTTCAATCATATTAAATTTATTTTTCGGTAATTATCCGCAAAAATACGGACACAGAAATTCCCGTTATTTTGTAACGGGAATGAAGATATATAAATTGATTGAATTATGGTTTAACTCCCTCTTTCATTTGATCATTTAATCCTTTTATTACATCTGATGTAATGCTTAAGGTTGAATCTTTATAAAATAAATAATCAAGCCCTGTACCGGTTGCCAGTATATAACTATAATTTTTATCTTTATTATACTCTTTCATAAAAGCCCTTATTTTTGCCTGCATGTCTTCCATTATTTTGGCGCCTTTTTCTGCAAGGTGTTGTGCCTTGGATTGTTTGGTTGATTCAATCCCCTGCTGCCTTTGCTGCAATTTTGCCTGGAATGCTTCTGCCTCTGGCTGAGTAATTGCATTACCCTTTTTAAGAAACTGGTCACGCTCTGCAGCTAATGCCCGGTAAGCGCTTTCATATTCTGCAGTAATACTCTTTTGCTCTGCTTCCAGTTCTTTTTTACGCTGTTTAATAAAACCTACATTATTGTTTAATGAATCGAGTTCTACATAGGCCACCATTGGAGTTCTATTTCCGCTACTATCTTTTATTAAATTAATGGGCACAGCACTTGCCTTTACCACAGGTTTATTATTACCGTTAAAATGCAGGTAAAACAACACTGCCACTGCTACTAATAATACAATATTTACTACTAAGGAAAATTGCTTCATGCGTTGATTAATATTTTGGCGGCAAGATAACCAGAAAGCGCAATTTTTCAATAAATAACACCGAAGTTTTAAGAAAGGGTTAACAGGGAGTTGCTATAAATACCAATTAATACTTCAGTTGAAGTTTATGATTTGCGGCCCTATTTCTGGGTAGATTTGTTCTATTGAAGCCAATCATTTTTTTTGACCACAGGTTTACAGTGCTTACTGCCTATTAGAAATTTTAAAAACCAAGTCCTTCAACTGTATTTAGCAATTCGTATAACTTTCTGAAATCAATATTCCGGCTTCATCCATTTCCTGTTTTAAGTTTATTAATCTACGCGTTAACTGCTCCTTACTCACAGGCTGTGGTGTATAATGGTTTAAAGGCGGCCCTTCAATTATTTCATCCGGAAAATCATTATCCAAAAACATTATTGCAGCAACTGCCGACGCTTGTTCATCTGCATTATCATTATTAGCCACACAAATTTTCACTTGTTCAGGGTAATAAGTTGTCTGCTCTATAAGATGCATATACAATTGCCCCAACGACCAGCTGTCTGCAGAAGACTTTGCACATAACTGTCTAAAATTGTATTGATTTAATTCTTTTATTCAGTATAATTGATGGTAGGGGTAAAATTGTTGTTTAACATATTTGCAAAATAATATTTGTTAACCAATATTCATAGTACCAGGTTTATAGTCTCCTTATTTTCAATAGGCTATTGTAACAAAGCTGCTCAGGTTTACGCCCATTCTTTTCCATTTGTCCTGACTGGCAATTCTAACATAACAATTTTTTGAAAATGGGGTTAGCGCAACCGCAAGAATCGTTACAGGATTTTCCTTTTTGTCCATTCTGCTTTCCACCCATTGAATGGTAACAATAAACACTCCATTAACTTTAATCTTATAAGGTTCTAAATCAATTTTAATCCAATCCGTTTTAAAACTGTCTGCAGTTGCAAATATCTGTTTGTTATAAATTAATGTATCTGGCATTTCATCTTTTACTGAATAGATGTTGACCCTGAATTTAATGAAGTTGAAGTTATTGGCTGACACATAAAAATTGAAGTCTTTTAAGATGGCATTTTCTTTTTTTGTTTTATAAAGCATCCCCATTTCGGAACCTATTGTTTCATCAGCAGTTTTTTTATTGTGAACTGAAACCTGAACGAGTTTGTTTACTCCCTGCCTGCCAATGATTTCAGTATTTTGTCTTGTTATAGTATTTGTTACGGTTACGGCTGCAAGTTGTTCAATGCGCTGTGTCAGTTTAATAGGTTTGTCCCTATTTGATATAAAATCTTTTACAGCAACACGTGAAGTATTATACCCAACAATGCTTATTTGCAATGTATCAGAGAAGTTTTCCCGATTTATAGAAAATGAAAAATGTCCGGCAGTATCAGTTACTGTGCCTTCAGGTTTATTAAAAACCCCTACACTTACGTATGCCAGAGGTAGATTTGTTTCATTGTCAAGTACAATACCATTCAATATTTTATCTTCTGGTACATGGCTTTGAGCATAAGTTTTGGCAGCAAATATCAAAGTTAAACTTATCGTGAGTAAGGGTTTAAGTTTCAAGGTTATTAATTTTGGTTGCTAATACTCATAAAGAAACTAAACGAAATGCAAATGAAAATGTAATTTTTTAGAATGTGTATTTCAGCTGTCACAAAACGATGAAGTTTTCATTATTTCAGCTCCGTATCACGGCGAGTCGGTTAAAGCCGGAAATAGACTGGGAAGTTGGGGAGACTCAGAGTGGAATAGTGCACCTAATATTTTCTTTGGCGTATCCCGTTTTTGTCTACAACAGTCAACGCAGGAGTGAGGTCAATTTCTTTATTATTTACGATTTCTTCGATAATTACTCCTGGTTCTTGAGGTTGATATTTATCAAGCCTTAAATAAATTACTCCTTTTTTGGGCTTATAATTGTGGTGAAATATTAACTCGCCATAATCTCTGTCAAATGTTATTATTGTCCTTTCCTCATTGATGGCAATTGTCATAATCTCAGAATCAGTTATACCTGGATTGTCCATACCTATTGATAAAACATCGTAACCTTTCTCTTTAAGATAATAAATGCTTTTATAAGAGAAGTTTTCGTTGGCCAGTAACTTCATAAGAATAGCTATGCAGACTTCTTTATAGGAGAAAATAAAAGGCCATCATGGATACACTCCTGTATATATGTGAATACAGCTTTAAGAGACTCTTTGGTGAGTGTTGGATAATTTTCGAGAATTTGAGCTTCGTCCCATCCCTGAGCAAGTAAGCCAACAACATGCTCAACGGATATCCTTGTTCCTTTAATAGTAGGTTTGCCGAGTAAAACCTCTTTATCAGACACTATGTAATCTTTCCAATTTATAGAGCAAATTTAACGAATTTCTAATTGAATAATAAAGCCATTTTTGCCGTCCAATCTTTGTATTTACGTAATAGTGGTATTCTTCTTTCGTCTGTATCTGCAAATATAAAACTTAGAATAACGATGGGTTATTATTATTTATGATCCATAGCACGGTGAATCGGCTAAAGCCATACATCGCCTCGGAAGGGTGGGGAGACTCAGAGCGGAATAAATATTTTCTTTTTTTTAGGTTTCCCGTATATTTGCAGCTAACTAAATCTATCCCTAATGAAAATGTCTATGTTTCTTATTCTGCTATTGTCATCCATCTTTCTTAACAGTTGTTCCAAAAGTTCTGATACAGTTACACCACCCCCTACTGTTACAATACCAAATGTTATAATATGCAACCAGGGATGGATGACAAAAAATCTTGATGTTGCTACTTATAGAAATGGTGATATAATTTCACAAGTAACAGATTCTACTCAATGGGCAAACCTGACTACGGGTGCATGGTGTTATTACAACAATGATCCATCAAATGAAGGAGTTTATGGTAAATTATATAACGGCTTTGCAGTACATGATCCAAGAGGATTAGCACCTCTTGGCTGGCATATTCCTACTGATGAGGAATGGAACACTCTTTCAAATTGTTTAGGAGGAGATTCGATAGCCGGGGGGAAAATGAAAACAACAAACTTGTGGAATGCGCCTGACTTAGTTGCTCCTCCATATAACGGTGGAACTAACTCAAGTCAATTTGCAGGATTACCAGGTGGTATAAGAACAGGAATGAGTGCTAAGGGAGTGTTCAATGGACTGGGTGTGTCTGGTTGGTTTTGGAGTTCTTCAAAACCAACTAATGGAACTGATAACGGAGTTCCTCGTTG
>JAYVZR010000455.1:0-3202 GCA_043783135.1 Ferruginibacter sp.
CTGTTTGTGTTACCTCTCCCTCTGCCTTTGTTAAATGCAGGTAGCTTAACAATAACTCCATTTGTTTGGGTGCCTTGCTCCAGTTATTCAGCAGTTCACTTAATGCTGCATCGTTATTATACACAGGATTTAGCAGTACAAAATTTTCTTTCTTGCTTTTGTATCTTTCGCTCAATTCTTCCCAAACAATACAAACTTTTTTTTCAATCAGATTTTTTATTACCGGATATACATGAGTGATGTCTAATAACTCCTGCACTTCACTCAAATTGAGTTGTGTTTTTATTTGCAATGCTTCGGCTATTAGGTATTCATCATTATTCAAATCAGTAAAGTCATCGCCATATTCTTCATTGAATAATAAAATTGTTTCGCTGCTTAATTTAAAATGTGCAGGCAATGCTGCAGCCATCACCTCTCCTTCGCTGCACATATAATAATTGCTCATCCAGTTCCACAATTGCAGTTGCTGCGGATATAATACCGGCTCCTCATCCAACACATTTAATATGGGCTTGGTTTCATAAACGGGTGCCATGCTGCTGATTGATTTTATAATACCGGCGTATCGTTTATTTTTTCCTAACACCACTTCTACCCTGCAACCTATTTTAATTTTATCAGAAAAAATTTCAGGTACAGCATACGTATATGTTTTGGGCAACGCCAATGGCAGTATCACTTCTGCAAAGAAGCAGGTACCCCTATCCACTAAAGGTGGATCAATTGCCAGCTCGCCACTATTTAGGAAAGATGTTTGAATTGATATTTTTTTATGATCAGCCATTTTGATTATCCATAAATTCTTCGATTAAGCAGATACCTTATCACTCATTAGGGGATAGGGGTTATCCAGCTCCCTTTATATTGTATCAATTTTTCTTCCATCAGTTTATACACTTTTTCTTTCAGCATTGATACATCTTTCACTGTAAGCCCATCCACACTTATTTCTTTTAGGTACACCGCCCTTGATTTTCCGGGGGAAAGAGAAAAAATATTTTTATAACACAGCCTGTCATAAGCATCTAAAAATAAAATTGGCTTTATCGGTGTTTGTGTTTCTATCGCCACCCTGAAGGCTCCATCATAAAATTCCTTCAATGGCTGCTGCGTCATGTTGAAAGTTCCTTCCGGTGCAATCACTACTGATATTCCTTTATTAATAACAGACTTTAACTGTCGCACACTCCTGGCCCTTTTTTCAATATTGCCCCTTTCTACCATTACCACCGTTTGTTTGTATAAAAAACCAAACACTGGAATTTTTGCCATTTCCGCTTTTCCCAAAATTCTAAAATGTTGTTTCCTGATAGCCTTCATAATGATGGGGATATCAATATAAGAAATATGATTGAACACAAATACATATTGCTTACTTCGGTCATGCGGTGTTTCATAATGATTGGTATGAAAAATTCCCCAAAGAAGCATAACCATATCTGCCCAAAGCTGGCAAAGTTTGTAAATGAAGTTTCCACCCTTCTCCTTTCCAAAGAATGATGCCAGTACCACGAGGGGAAAGATCAAAATTAATATGGCCAGGAAAAGCAATAATCCATATACAGAGAAAGCAACCTGTAACGGAAAAAGCAATTTTTTCATAACGATAAGCGAATATAATAAGTTTAGTTTGTTACCCGAACAGTTTGAAATTCAAGGAAATTTTATCTCAATACTTGTAAAAAGCCAACGGTAAAAGCAGCATGAGGCAGCCTCATTGAAAATCCCTTTAAAAAATATACTTTTTTTAAGAGAAAAGTTTTACCTTCGCCGTCCTAAAATTGGGATATATGTTAGCAGTAGTAAAAATAGCCGGACAGCAATTTAAAGTAAAAGCAGGCGATAGCTTGTACGTTCCCCGTATAGCAGGTAACACCGGCGATAAAGTTGAGTTTTCAGAAGTTCTGATGACTGACAATGCCGGAACCGTTGCTTTTGGAACAGCAGTAAATGCAATTGTAAAAGCAGAAATACTTACAGCGCTTGTACAGGGCGATAAAGTAATTGCTTTTAAAATGAAAAGAAGAAAAGGTTTTCGCAAAAAGCATGGTCACCGTACCCACTACACTAAAATTCAGGTAACTGAAATTGCTTAGTTAGTTGAATGGTTAAAAATTAATCGGTTGATTTTATCAATTCATTTTGTAAGATCATCCTTTACAATTTAACCTTTTCATCGAACCAACTTATAAACTTATAAACTTATAAAAAATGGCACACAAAAAAGGCGAAGGCTCGGTAAAAAATGGCCGTGATTCACAAAGCAAAAGATTTGGTGTAAAAATTTATGGTGGTCAATCTGCTATCGCAGGCAACATCATTGTTCGTCAGCGTGGCACTGTTTACCATCCTGGAAAAAATGTTGGAGTAGGAAAAGATTTTACAATTTTTGCATTAACTGATGGTGTTGTAGAATTTAGAAGAGGCAGGGGAGACAGGAATGTTATCTCTGTAAATGCGGTTGAAGTTTCTGCATAAATAAAATTTTATTTTGGCAGATTAAAAAATGTTTTTATTTTTAAGGTATTATTTACTAACCATTAAATTTTAAAAACATGGCAACTGCAAAAAAAGCCGCAAAGAAAGCCGCTCCTAAAAAAGCTGCTCCTGCAAAAAAAGCTGCTCCAAAAAAAGCTGCACCAGCTAAAAAAGCTGCTCCAGCTAAAAAAGCTCCAGCTAAAAAAGCACCGGCTAAAAAAGCTGCTCCAAAGAAAAAATAATTTTTCTTCGAAAGCGAAATTTAATAACAAAGTCCTGGCAAATTGCCGGGACTTTTTTTTTACAGTATTGGCTGATTTACTATTACCTGTATCTGAAATACTGCTACTGAAAAATACGTATTGCAAATCCTATCTTTACAATTAATCAATTACTTTTATCAGCCTTATTTTAAATTTCGGTTTTATGGATAACTCCCAGATTGCAGACTGCTTCACACTCTTAGCAAAATTAACAGACATTCACGGTGAAAATAGTTTTAAAGCAAAAAGCTATTCTTCGGCTGCATTTACTATTGATAAATTACCGATACAATTAAGCGAAACGCCAAAGGAAAATTTATTTTCAATAAAAGGAATGGGAGAATCAACAGGAAAAAAAGTGATTGAATTATTAGAAACAGGTGAACTTAAAATATTAAATGAGCTGATTGAAAAAACTCCGGAAGGCATTTTAGAAATGCTAACTATCAAAGGAATTG
>JAYVZR010000456.1:0-8575 GCA_043783135.1 Ferruginibacter sp.
CCGCTCGCCTAATGTTAAATGGAAGATTGTTGTTGGACATCATCCACTATATACCGGTGGAAAAAGAATGGACGCTGATGAAACAAAAGAACTGAAAAATTTATTAAAGCCAATCTTTGACAAATACAAAGTTGATCTCTATATATGTGGTCACGAACATAGTCTTCAATATATTAGACCAAACGGTAACACCCATTATTTTATTTCCGGTGCAGGCTCAGAAACAACGTCAACAATTTTACATCCAGATGGAGGTAAGTATGCTATATCTGAAAATGGATTTATTGCGTTCTCAATGAGCCCTAAAATATTGACCGCACAATTCATTAGTTATAATGGGGAAGTGTTGTACAAGACCGATATTGTAAAATAATCGTAACGATTATTTTGTTATAAAATTTTTGATGGCAGAATAGATGCAAATAGAAAAGGATTAACTGAAATGAATTTTTATTTGAAATAGCTAATATTTAATCTGACAACCGTGAATTTTTTTAAAATTTATTTTTATAGTAAAATATTATAATCCAAATTTTAATTCAATTTGCATTCAATTGACATTGATTGATTTTTATCATGTGGTGACAATTAAGACGCAACACATTTTAAGGTATTTTAAGTTTATGATTTTAGATATGGTTTGGGATAGGTTTCATTCCCTGCAGCTCTACTTTTTCACTCACCAAATTATGCTAAAAGCCTGCAAACACTATGTTTTCGGGCTTTTTTGTTTTCGGCACTTAATAAGTTTAAATGAAGGTTTAGAGAGTGTAAAAAATTGAATAGGTAATTTTATATGTAAATCTGCGAAAGAAAATAAAGCGTTTTAAATTGTATAGTTTTTAAACCATGGCTTCAATCATTTCAAAATAATGCTGTTTTTGCTTTGCTCTTAACTTTTTTGTAGTATCTGTAAAGTAGTGGTGCTGTTTAAAAAATTTTATTTGAATTTTGTTCCAGTCATATTCAGAAGCTACAAAATTCCTTGCCTTTAGTTCCAAAAAAAGAGTATTGGCTATGGGAAAAAAATCATCCCTTCCAAAATAATCCAAATCGGCATCACAAATAATTTCTTCCAGTTTGGTTAGCGGTTTTTGCGGAATTTTTGTTGCCATTATCATACCGCAGATAATATCCAGTTGTTTTTGGTTAAGCCCAACGGCAGGCAATTCTTTCATCGCCAGGTTGCACCCTGCCGCCTCATGATTCTGATATGTAAAAAGAAAACCACTGTCGTGGTAGAGGCAGGCAATTTTTAAAAGAAGCAAATCTTCCTGGTTGGTTATTTTCTCAGCAACTGCAATTCTTTCGGCTTCTTTTTCTACATCGATGGTATGATGCACACCATGATACCACAAATTTTTTGACAAGTTGTTACTTAATTGAGCCAAAATTTTTGCCCTTATTTTTTCAAAAATTTCCTTTGTTAGCATAAGCGATACAAACATAACTAAAATAATGATATTGCAAAACAGCTTCAGTAATGGATAATTTATACCAAAACATAATACATCAATTGATAAATTACGATATGTTGCAGCATGTTTTTTTGAAATTGGTATCGGTTAATTTCCTTTATTCAAACATTTACAGAGTTATTTATGAATTAAGCCTAATTAATTAGTAATAAGCATAATAATTTCCTATCTTTAGCTCTTCTTATTTTCGCCTGCCAGTATTTACCAAGATCCATTCCTATCAATAATTACTGAAATCCTCTTTTTAATTTTGAGCCATTCGAAGCATTTGCTGTTGTGTTTAAGCAATATGTTTACTCACTTTTAATTCTCCCCCCCATAATAAACTTATTAATGTTAAGCTAACGCAGTTAATAACGTTTTTATGCAGCCAACAGGTAAAATAAATTTAAAAAGAATTTTATTGTAAGCATAATTGTCAGCATTTAATAAATTAAATAATTTACACCCGATAATAAATATTTAACCAAAACAACCATGAAACATTTATACTCTTTCAAAACCGCATTTAGCTTTTGCAGCATAATTTTGTGCTCTCTGTTTTTGCTGCCGGGCAATACCAGTGCACAGACACCGACACTTAAAATGTCTGACTTTGTATTGTTTAGTGGTAATGGTATTACTGGAAGCAATACTCCTGCACGCCCTGGTTATGGTGTGTTTATAGGGTCTTCTACTACCATTACCGGTGGTTCTGTGGCCAGCTTTAATATTGTTAAGACTACTGGTGGTGCAACATTTGGCAATACAACTTTACTAGCTAATATAACAAATATCTATAGTAAGGGAAGAGTTGTACTTAATAGTAGTAATATTGTTACTGGCAAAATAACTGCTTCAAATTCGCCAGTTGTTTCAGGAACTATTTTATCGGTTGGCTCAAGTGCTAACCTTACCGGAAATGTTGATGTAAATGGAAATATTGTAATTGGTAGTGGCACCGTAACTGGAAAAGTTACCACCAATACTTCTTATACCGGACCTACACCAGCGGGTGGAAAAGTTATTGGCTCACCCACGCTTCCTGTATTTCCATCAATTCCCGCAATTACTAGCTTTCAGCCATATCCTATGCCGATGAAGCCGGATATTACTAGCGGCAAAATAACCCCAGGGGCATATGACGATATTAAATTGCCAGGCGGGGCTACACTGATTTTTGATGGACCTGGTATTTATGTTTTCGATAAGATTCAAAATAATGGCAGCAACTCTTTTGTTTTCGATTTCACAAAAAATATTTCAGGAACCTTTAAAATATATATACACAATTATGCCCTGCTTGATAAAATTTCAGTTAGTCTGATCGGTGGTAGTGCTACAAAAATTTATACGGAAGTGCATGGCACCGGTTCAGATGATGAAAATGAAAAATATGCTTTTCAAATTGGTAATGGCACATCTGCCGGTAATAAAACAAAATGGTTTGGTACCGTTTGGGCTCCTTATGGTGCTATTAGCATTGGTGGGGGTGGTGGCAACTGTGATGTTACAGGTGCTATCTGGAGCGGTACGCAAGTAAATATTGGAAGTTCCCTTAATATCATTTATGCGCCTTTTAGTGAGTGTGTTACACCTAATGTAAATGCTGGACCAGACAAACCCTTAGATTTTGGAAAACCTACCACTTTAACCGGAACTTCCAGTACAACGGGCGCAACATTTAGCTGGAGCGCAATCAATGGCGGAGTAATAACATCACCATCCAATGTTGCTACTATTACCGTTTCTTCGGCAGGCACCTATATTCTCACTGCTGCCTCAGGCACAAATTGTACAGCAAACGATACTGTTATTGTAACCGGTAAACTTAATAATCTTATTGGATCTGAATTATCATCAGTAGTTCAAAATTTTGTTCCTAATGGGCCACCTTCACCGTTCTTCACGATTCAAGGTGATAGTATTTTAATTGATATCATTACAAAAGTTGGACAATATGGTACAGCATTGGCTAAATATAAAGCAGCTCCTTATGGATTAACAAATACCGATTTATTTACTAACGGTGCAAGCAATTTTATTATCACCGGGTTATTTCAAATAGGTAAACTGCCTTTGTTGAATATGGATACCTCCATAATAGTATATGTAAGGCCTCACTATAGCGGCTTTACTAACAGCGGCCTTGTTTCGTCAGCTGGTGATACGGTAATGAAATCGAACCTCGTTCGCGTGGGATACCAGGTAGGTGGAGAGGGGGTGAAGGTTGGTGTAATTTCAAACAGTTTTAATACTATTACTGCAGGCACTACAACACCGTTTAAAACCAATACGGCTGCCCAGGATGTACTGGCAGGTGATTTACCTGGCGTTGGGAATCCTGATGGAAATGTGCTGCCAGTGCATGTTTTAAAAGATTATCCATTCAAGAGTTCAGACGAAGGAAGAGGTATGTTGCAGATTGTTCATGATGTAGCTCCAAAAGCAGAACTGTATTTCCGTACAGGCTTTATTAGTGCCGGGGATTTTGCTGCAGGTATACAGGAATTAAAGAATGCAGGATGTAATATTATTGTGGATGATGTTACGTATCCTACAGAGCCTTTTTTAAAAGATGGCGTTGTAGCCGCTGCCGTAGATGCTGTAAATGCTGCCGGTGTTACTTATTTTTCCGCTGCAGGTAATTTTGCCAATAAATCATACGAAAACACCTTCAGCAGAATAACCGGAGGCAATGCACATAATTTTGGAGGAGGGGATTCTTTACAAAGTATAACACTGCAACCGGGAAATTATACCATTGTATTGCAATGGGAAGATAATATTTATTCATTAGGTCAAACAGCTGGCACAAAGAATGATCTTGATATATTTTTAACCCCTGATGGTAAGTCGCTTTTTGGATTTAACCGTGATAACACCAATGGCGACCCGATTGAAATTTTACCATTTACCATTACAAGTGTGGTAAATACTAATATACTAATAAGAAATAATACCATTGGCAGTAATCCTGCAAGATTTAAATATATTGTTTTCCAGGGGGATATTGCCATTAATGAATATAACACAGGTACTTCTACTATCATTGGCCAGGCAAATGCTTTGGGTGCAATTGCTGTTGGTGCTGCCAGGTTTAACAAAACAGATAGTATTGAGTACTTTTCTTCAATAGGTGGAACGTTTGTAAATGGTGTACAAAGACAAAAACCAGACATTACAGCACCCGACGGAGTAAATACTACAGTTAATTTAGGACCGGATTATCCATCAACGGCTTTAGATGGATATTCTAATTTCTTTGGAACATCCGCGGCTGCTCCGCATGCTGCGGGTGTTGCTGCATTAATAATAGAAGGAAGGAATAAATTTTTAAAAGACCCCAAAGTAAACACACCAATTATTACATCTCCGGCGCAAATAAAAACTATTCTTCAAAACTCGGCTACAGATATGTATCCGACTATTACACCAGGCTTCGATCTAAAATCCGGTGCAGGATTTATCAATGCAGATTCTGCAATGCGAACATTTGCAAAACCATTTCCTACACTTGTTACTTTAGTAGTTCCCCCAGCGGTAACACCTGGTCAGGCACCCTTTACTTTAACTTTAAGTGGTTTAAATCTAAGCCCGACTTCCGTAATTAAATTTAGAGATTCAACGCTTGGTACTACTATAATTAATTCTTCAACAGCGAGTGCCGGAATACCTGCATTCAGTGGCAATCCAATAATCAGCGTTTATACTCCTCCTGTTAGTCTAAGTGGTATTGATGGAGGAAGCAGCGACAGCCTTAAATTTTTTGATATTGTAAAAAAGAACATAACAATTAAGGCAGATAATAAAACAAAAAAATATGCACAAATAGTTCCTCAACTTACAGCAACAATTCTTGTAGATGGCGATAGTTTGCAACACACTTCTTTAACGCTGGCAAATCTTGGTCTTTCTAATTTGAGTTTAGCCACATTAGCGACTCCTGATAGTAGTGTAGGTACTTATACAATAACTCCATCAAGAGTATTTGATCCTAAAAATCCTGTTGATGTTGGATTTAAAGAATTGTATAACTACACATTTGTTCAGGGAAGTTTATCAATTGAAAAATTACCCGTTACGGTTACAGCGAAAAATCTCACTGCAACCTATGGCGAGAAAATTCCTGATATTCAGTTTACCTATCAATTTGACGGAACAAATATCCCTGATTCAGCTGCGTTCTCCAATAGCTTGCAATCAGCCCACCAAAGCCAGCTGGCAAAAGATGGTTCAGGAAATGATATATTAGGATTGGTGAACGGTAAAGCAGTTACTATAGTAAATGGCAAGGCGATACCAATTGTAAATGGTGATGAGGCTGCTATTGTAAATGGTAAAGCAGTAACCATAGTAAATGGTAAAGCCATACCCATTGTAAATGGTAAAGCGATAACAATAGTAAATGGCAAAGCCATACCCATTGTAAATAACCTCACAGAAGCCGATACACAAAGCTTAAATTTTTTAGCTACAGCACCGGCACTTCAAAACGCACGTGACATAGTTAACAAAACAAATGGCAGCATTACAGGTTCAACAAAGGTTGTTGACATAACCCAGGAATCTATTTTAGATTTCAATGAAAACTCCGCACAAACGTATATGCTAAGTTCTGTGTCAGATGTTAGCCCACGGGGGTTAGTAGACAGGGAATCAATAGTAAATGGTAAAGCTATAACCATTGTGAATGGCAATGACAGTATAGGAATTGTAAATGGCAAAGCGGTAACTATAGTAAATGGCAAAGCAGTAACTATAGTAAATGGACAGGAATTAACTATTGTAAATGGGAATGCTGTAACCATAGTAAATGGTAAAGCGGTAACCATTGTAAATGGCAAGGCGGTGCCCATTGTAAACGGAGAAAGTAAAACTGCAGTAATTCTTGATTCAAGCGAAATCGGCCAAGGTCAAAGCCAGTTAAAATCTCTAAATATGATTACCGGCCTGGATGTAGGTAACCAGTTTATTATACCCGGATCTTTATTAAATGATAATTTAGATATAGCCCATAAAGTGGGTGTTATTACAATTGTTCCTGCGCCACTTACTATTACACCAACAGCGGGTTTAACCAAAGTTTACGGAAAAGATGATTCGGTATTTACTTATGCTAATAATGGTGGTTTGGTTGCAGGAGACTTTACAGGAGCACTTAGCCGTGTTGATGGAAAAAATGTGGGTACATATGCTTATACACCAGGAACGTTGAGTGCAGGTAATAATTATACCATAACACTAGATGGAGCAAATACATTTGCGATCACTGCTAAACCAATTACTATTACACCGGATTCAAATCAATCGAAAGTGTTTGGTGCGGCTGATCCAATCTTTACAAATACTGCAAGCGATGTGTTGTTGAGTGGCGACGCTTATACAGGTGCATTAGGTAGAATGGTAGGCGAAGCAGTGGCAGGTGGCCCTTATGCATTTACTATTGGCACATTAAGTGCCGGAACCAATTATACTTTAAGTATTGCCGGAACAAATACATTTGCCATCACAACAAAACAAGTAATTGTTACACCTGATGCAAATCAATCAAAAGTATTTGGTGTTGCTGATCCGGTGTTTACATTTGCTAATGATGGTGGTTTAGCAACAGCGGCATTTACAGGTGTCATTAGCCGTGTTAACGGCAGCGATGTTGGCACTTATGCATATACGCCTGGCGATTTATCTGCGGGTACAAATTATAGTTTAGTGCTTTCTGCAATTGTGCCTTTACCAACATTTGCTATTATTATTAAATCAGTTGTTATAACACCAACGGCCGGCCAAACAAAAGTGTATGGATCTAATGATCCGGTATTTACATTTACCAATGATGCCGGTTTAGCATCAGCGAATTTTACAGGAGCTATTAGCCGTGTTAGTGGTAATGATGTAGGTAGCTATGCATTCACAATGGGCATTCTTTCTGCGGGTACAAATTATAGTTTAAGTCTTGCAGCAGTAAATACATTTAATATTACAAAGGCGCCGTTGCAGGTGAAAGCAGATGATAAATTTATCTTTAAGGGAGATGCATTGCCTGTGTTTACATCAATCATAACCGGACTGAAGTATACAGATAACCCTGCTGTAACGTATAGTGTTAGCCCAACCTGTGTAGGAGCTGCCGGAGTATATTCTATCATACCGTCACTTGTTTCAACCAACTATACGGTAACTGTTACTAATGGAAAATTATATATTAATCCTAAAGGGTATGGTGTAGATGATGTAGATGTTTACCTGGAATGTGTTGAAGATAGGGGAGCATCGTATATACCAGCCAACCGCAGGTATGTGGCACGTTTCTACAGCAAAAATACAAATGCTGTATCTGTATACATTCCGATAGGATCTAATAATAACCTTTCTTCAGCCAATGGCCCTAATGCGTTTGACGGGTCAGGACAGGTAACTGTTTTCTTGCCTGGAAATGGTACTACCAAATTCCTTGTTCCATTTGATGGTTCTACATTAACATGGACAGTGAAGAGTTATTCATGGTATTGGTTGGTTGCAGAATCTGCAACCGCCACCTATAAATCAAATAAGTGCGGTACCATTACTCCGGGCGTTAGAGCAGCATCTTCAAATACAACTTTAGCTAATGTGCAGGATCAATTAAAACAAATAGCGCAAGACGAAGTAAAACCTGCCGGCAATGTAAATGTGTATCCTAACCCTGCGAGGGGTCGCACTACCATCTATTTGTCGAATGATGTAATAAGTACTAAAGGATTACTATTATACGATGCTTACGGAAAGCCACATGCAGTAAAAGGAGCAAGGCAGATATCGAAAAATGCCATTGAAATTGATATGACTGGTTTTGTAAGCGGTATGTATTTTATTAAGGTAAAAGGCGAAAATGGTTATAAAAACATTAGTATTGTAAAAGAATAAACAATAAAATAAAAAAGGAATTTTCCTTTTACTATTAATGTTAAAAGATCACTATGGAAATATAGTGTATGGTTAAAATAAATGAACTGTAAGAAATTATTTTTATGTCTGTCTCTTTTATCTGTTTTGCTGAAAGGTTTTTCACAATCTGAAGTAGAAAAAAAAACGGGTGAAGGAGACAGTACTTTTGTAAATAGTTTAATAGAACAAAG
>JAYVZR010000457.1:0-3184 GCA_043783135.1 Ferruginibacter sp.
TAGCGGCGTAAATTATTATACCGGGCAGGTTTTTAACATAAAAGCAATTACCGATGCTGCGCATAAAGCCGGAGCGTATGCAGGCTTTGACCTTGCTCACGCAGCAGGTAATATACATTTACAATTACACAATTGGCAGGTTGATTTTGCCTGCTGGTGCAATTATAAATATTTAAACAGTGGCCCGGGTGCCATTGCCGGTGCATTTATACATCAAAAACATTTACACAATAACAAATTAAAAAGGCTGGAAGGCTGGTGGGGTAATACTGCTGCCAACCGTTTTAAAATGGGTAATACTTTTATACCCTCTCCCTCAGCAGAAAGCTGGTCAATGAGCACTTCGCCGATGATGCTATTGGCCGCTCATAAAGCTTCGCTGGAAATATTTGCAGCAGCGGGCTTCAATAATTTAATAACAAAAGGCAAAGCATTAAGTACTTACTTGTTTTTTGTGCTCAACCACATAAACCAGGCTGAAGAAAAATTTTCAATCATTACTCCTACCGATCCTGGTGAAAGAGGTTGCCAGGTTTCGCTCTCTATTCATAAAAATGCAAAAGCTGTTTTTGACCGGTTATTACCCCTGGGCATTTTTGCAGACTGGAGAGAGCCCAACGTGATAAGGGTTGCACCTGTTCCTTTATACAATAGTTTTGAAGAAATATATATTTTTGCAGAGATATTACAACAAATTTTAAAAGCTGCCAATGTATAAAATGCCTCATTTTACAGAAAAAGACCGTGACAAAATAATTGCTTTTATGAAAGAAAATTCTTTCGCAATTATTACCGGTTTAACAGACCTGTATCCTGTAGCAACGCATATTCCTTTAGAAGTAGTTGCTACTGACAATGGTAAAATATTATTGGCAGGCCACCTGATGAAGAACACAGACCATCACAAAGCTTTTGTTAAAAATGACAATGTACTGGTAATTTTTAACGGCCCGCATTGTTATGTAAGCGCAAGCTGGTATAGCAATCCGCAAACTGCTTCTACCTGGAATTACATGGCTGTTCAAGCAAAAGGGAAAATAACTTTTACAGATGAAGAAGGAACATTTGAAGCAATAAAAGCTGTTACCAATAAATACGAAGGCGTAGAAACTGCTGCTGCATTTAACAAAATGCCAAAGGAATATGTGATGCAAATGCTAAAAGCAATTATTGGTTTTACTATTGAGGTGGAAAGCATTGATAATATTTTTAAACTAAGTCAAAATAAAACCCAGCAGGAACAAATACACATCATTGAACAACTGAAAAAAAGAGGTGATGAAAATTCTGTAATGATTGCTCATGAGATGGAAAAGCTAAATAGCCTAAACAAAGTGTAGGATTTGGCTTTATTTTTTTATTTTTGTTATGAAAATTTTATGAACTACAACTACAAAATTTTATTAAACAAAGAAGAAGAAGGTGGCTATATGGTTACTGTACCAGCTTTGCCAGGCTGTATTACACAGGGAGATACAATAGATGAAGCATTAGCAATGGCAAAAGAAGCCATAGAATTATACATGGAAGAACTTAAATCAAGGGGTGAATTTATACCCGATAACAGCCATACGCTCGAATATTCTATTAACCTTCAAACTGCATGAACCAATCTCCCCAGCACCTGATTAAGCTTCTGGAAAAGAATGGATTTATTTTTAAACGTTCAAAGGGTTCTCACCAGATTTTTTTTAATGCAGCTACTCATCTAACTATCGTTGTACCCGTACATGGTAATAAAGATATAAAGAAAGGGGTTTTTTGGGCTATCCTTAAACAGGCGGGTATTGATAAAAATGAGATTTAATTATTATGACAAGACAACAACTCATCGAACAAATAAAATTAAAAAAATCATACCTCTGCGTAGGGCTGGATACTGATTTTGATAAAATACCAAAGCATCTTCAAAATCATCCGGATGCCATATTTGAATTTAACAGACAGATTATTGATGCCACAAAAGACCTCTGTGTTGGGTATAAAATCAATACAGCCTTTTACGAAGTACTGGGTGCAAAAGGATGGGATATAATGGCAAGAACCGTAAACTATATTCCGAAAGAACATTTTACCATTGCAGATGCAAAACGTGGTGATATTGGCAATACCTCCACCCAATATGCCAAGGCATTTTTTGAGACACTTAATTTTGATTCCATAACTGTAGCTCCCTATATGGGCGAAGACAGCGTTCGTCCATTTTTAGAGTTTGATAATAAATGGGCCATCGTTCTAGGATTAACCAGCAACAGTGGAAGTAAAGACTTTGAACAACAAAAAATAGCTGATCATTTTTTATACGAAGAAGTTTTAAAAACGGTAAGTGAGTGGGGTAATGAAAACAACCTGATGTTTGTAATTGGCGCTACAAAAGCGAGTGTGTTAGCAGATATCCGTAAAATAATCCCTCATCATTTTTTACTGGTGCCAGGTGTTGGATTCCAGGGCGGCAATTTAGAAGAAGTAAGCAAATATGGGCTCAACAAGGATTGTGGCCTGTTGGTGAATGCCAGCAGGGCAATTATTTACGCCAGCGAAAAAGAAGACTTTGCTGCAGAGGCTAGGGCAATTGCCTTACAATACCAAACTGAAATGGCGACTTATTTGGCTACGATTTGATTTTCTAATTGTTCCTATAGTAAAAACTATAATCCCCCTCAATATAATAGTGGTGATAAAAAATAAAGTCAGCAGCAAACGTATTTTTGAAGGGGCAATGTTTTTTAAATATTCCCAATTCCCGGCCATGGTAAAATACTGGTCCTGTCATCTATTATATCATTTTTACTACCGCCGTGTAATAATATACTTTTGCTATTTTGTTGATATTTCTGCCAGTATTTTAATCCCTGAAAATGGCTGATATCTGGTTTTTTTGTTGCCTTTATTTCTATGCCGATTATTTCGCTATTCTTTTCTATAATTAAATCCACTTCATTGCCAGCACTATCCCTGAAGTAATACATACCGCCGTTAATTCCTGCATTTACCCGGTTCTTTTTAATTTCTGTTATAGACCAGTTTTCAAAAATAGCTCCGTAACTATTATGCTTTGCCAATGCCGCCTGGTTGCTAATATTTAATAAGTAACAAAGCAAACCAGTATCATAAAAATACAATTTTGGGCTTTTTATAATTCTTTTGTTCAAATTATTATACCAGGGTTGTAACGTATAAATTA
>JAYVZR010000458.1:0-8561 GCA_043783135.1 Ferruginibacter sp.
GGCCTTAAAAGCATTGCCGAAAAAGTAAAACAGAAAGTAAGAATTTCTGATGAAGAAGGTATTTTATTATTTGAAAAAGCAAGCCTGCCTTTTGTTGGAGCGTTAGCCAATTTTATCAGGGAAAGGCTGCATGGCGATACCACTTATTTTAACCGGAATTTTCATATTGAACCTACAAACGTATGTGTATTCAGCTGTAAATTTTGCTCTTACTCCCGCTTATATGCAAAAAAAGAGGAAGGCTGGGAATTGAGTATTGAACAGATGCTGGATATTGTAAAAACCTATGATGGAAAACCAATTACAGAAGTACATATTGTTGGCGGGGTACACCCAAAAATGAACATGGCTTATTTTATTGAACTGATGCAAAAGATAAAATTGCACCGGCCCGGTTTACATGTTAAGGCATTTACAGCTGTAGAACTGGACTATATGTTCCGTAAAGCAAAACTGACTGTTGAAGAAGGCATGAAGCAATTGCATGATGCAGGTTTGGATTCGCTACCCGGTGGCGGAGCTGAAATTTTTGCACCAGAAATAAGAGAACAAATTGCAGCAGATAAAGTAGATGGTGATGGCTGGCTTCACATACATGAAACAGCACATAACCTTGGCATGCATACCAATGCCACCATGCTTTACGGCCATATTGAAAATTATGAACACCGCATCAACCACATGAGCAGGTTAAGGAACCTGCAGGATAAAACCGGTGGGTTTAATACTTTTATTCCATTAAAATTCCGCAACCAGGATAATGATATGAGTCATGTATCAGAATCAACCATTACAGAAGACATGCGGCTCTACGCAATTGCAAGAATTTACTTAGATAATTTTCCACACCTGAAAGCTTATTGGCCAATGTTGGGAAGAGATAACGCACAATTGAGTTTATCATTTGGTGTAAACGATATAGATGGTACTATTGATGATTCTACAAAAATATATTCTATGGCAGGCAGCGAAGAACAAAAACCAGCCATGACTACACAACAATTGGTTACACTCATTAAACAGGTAAAAAGAAAACCCGTTGAAAGAGATACTTTATATAATGTGGTAAAAGATTATAGTACTGTAGATTTTGCAGAACCGTTATTTGATGCACAGTTGAATTAATTTACAATATGAAAGATTTATTTGACGTCATAATTATTGGTGGAGGGCCTATTGGATTAGCATGTGCATTGGAAGCAAAACAAAAAGGTTTACAATACCTTATTATTGAAAAAGGAGCACTTGTAAATTCGCTTTACAATTACCCGGTTAATATGACTTTTTTTTCAACCTCAGAAAAACTGGAAATTGGTGGTGTGCCCTTTGTTAGCAATAATATAAAACCTACACGAAACGAATCGCTTGAATATTACAGAAGGGTTACCATTGCTGCCGATCTTAATATACATCTTTTTGAAGAAGTGACAGGTATTAAGAATTCAAACAATTATTTTGAAGCAACTGCAAATAAAGAAAATTATACCGCTGCCAATATCATTATCGCCACAGGTTTTTATGACTTGCCTTTTTTGTTAAATGTGCCTGGTGAAGAACTGCCGAAACTTACACATTATTATAAAGACCCGCATTTTTATGCCTTTCAAAATGTATTGGTAGCAGGAGCAAGCAATTCTGCTGTGGATGCGGCTTTGGAGACTTATCGCAAGGGTGCAAATGTAACAATGGTAATAAGAAATAAAGAAGTTGGTGAACGGGTTAAATATTGGGTAAGGCCTGATATTATAAATCGCATCAAAGAAGGTTCAATTAAAGCATATTTTAACTCCACTATTGCAGCCATCAGGGAAAAAGAAGTTGATGTTGCTACACCTGAAGGGTTAGTAACCATTGACAATGATTGGGTAATAGCTATGACGGGCTATCAGCCTGATCTTTCCTTTTTAGAAAAAATTGGTATCCAATTATCTAGTGATGAAATAAGAAAGCCCTTTTATGATGATAATACACATGAAACAAATATAAAAGGGGTTTACCTTGCCGGGGTTATTTGCGGAGGCATGGATACCCATAGTTTATTTATAGAAAATTCAAGGGAGCATGCCATAAAAATTATTGATAATATTAAACTTAACACAAAATCATAATTATTTTTATTAAATGTTTAATTAAGCACAAAAAAGCCGCCACTTAGACAAGTGCGGCCTTTTACTTTTATCCATTTATTATACTTAAAAAAACTACATTTATTAAAATACGAGTACATCCTGTGTAAGTGTTTTAATAACAGTATTATTATCTACTGCTACAACACGATACTGAATATCTCCGCTGAAATCTTTTATGGTATCACGAAAAAAATACGAATCATTAGTCTCGCCCATCAAAATAGATATGGTTTTGAATGAACTTCCGTTGATGCTTTTTTGAATATTATAAACTGTACTGGTTGATTCTATGCCAGCAATCCAGCCAATATTAACCTTTCCGCCATGTTTTAAGCTAACCCTTAAGGTATTTCTATTTTTAACGATTGATTTTATCTCAGCAGTAATAGCCAATTTTACTGGTTTAAGCGAAGCAAAAGATGTGTATGTTGCTAGTACAGCGATTACGAAGATGATAACTTGTTTCATATTTTTCTTTGTGGTAAGGTTAAGTCAATCACTTTAATTAGAGGTAATAATTATCAGCGATTGTAGCACAAACATACAACCCGTAAATTTACTATGCAAGTATTTTTGCAATTATTTTAGTAAAAATACGGTGATAAATTACTATTTTCAGTTGTCTTTTGCGTAAAGAGGATAAGGGAATATAGATACATAATATTGATAACCAATAATGTATTTAGTTATTATATTTTATATACTTCAGTCAGTAAAAAATATAATAATTCCGTATGCTAAAATATAAAAGACATTAAAATTTCATCGATAAACCGGTTTTCGTGTTTAAGGTGAGTATACTTTTTAAGTATCCCCTCTTGTTTAAATCCAGATTTTGTATATAATTGAACTGCTTTTTCATTTGTTACGGCAACACTTAATTCTATTCTTAAAAATCCTTTTTCACCTGCAAGTGCAATTATTTCTTTTATCATTTTAGCCCCCTCGCCTTTTCCAGAAAATTTGGGGTCAATAGCCAATCCACCAAGCTAAACCACATGGTTGCTGCGATAAGTAAAAGGAATTAATTTAAACATGCCAATATTTTGCCTATCGTCAATATAAATATATTTTACGTTTTGTTGAAGTAGATTGTTATAAATAGACCTAAAATCTTCTTCGCTAATTAATTCGTATAACAAATACGGATTAACTTTTGGATGCATATAGAGACCGTAAATAAAATTAAAATCGTTTAAACCTGCCAGTCGAATCATTGCCTTTATTTTTGCACAACAAATATCCTGAATTTTAGCATGTATCAAATTAAAAATCCCGTGACCGGCAAATTAGCGGACACGGGATAAATTTATTTTTCATTGAAGTACCTAAAGAATTAATAACCCCAGCTCTTCATAATTTTAAAATCTTCCTGGCAACATTCAAGGGGTGTTTTTCCCTGGTATGATTCCTGTTCAATAATGAATTCGGTTGTACTGCCTTTTTCCCTGAACAAATCTACTATTTGCTTAACTGGTAAAACACCTTTACCCAGTATGGTGCTTTCATACCCACCTGCCATTTCACCTTTTGTAGCAGCCTTTATTTCATCTTTTACATGCATACTTTCAAATCTGCCTGGATATTTTTTTAAAATATCCAGCGCAATACCACCAGCGCCATACATGTTGCCGATATCCATTTGCTGAATTACCAATTTGGGGTCAGTATTATCTAATATGATATCATAAATCAATTTACCATTTAATGAAGACATAAATTCAAAATCGTGATTATGATAGCCGAATTTCATCCCTGACTTTTGGCATAGTTCACCGGATTTATTGAATACATCCAGGAACTTCACAAGGCCATCATAATCTTTGCGAAGGCTATCTTCCAGCCATGGACTTATTACATACATCTGTCCAACAATTGCAGCATCTTCTACTGTTTGCTTCCAGCCGTCACTAAAATCTTTGGTAGTTGCATTCCAGGCTTTTGCTGCCATTACAGTATGACCGCTTGGCATTTTTAAACCAAGATCATTCAAAATTTTTTTAAATTCAGTAGCAGAGTATCCATAAAATTTTCTGTTGACATAATCAGCGTGCTCTACATTTTTGTACCCCATTGCTGCTAATTTTTTTAAAGTACCCAGAGGGTCTTTATGCATATCATCACGAACTGAGTATAATTGTATCCCTAATATAATATCCTTTGCATTTTTATTAGCAAATATACCGTTGGGCAATAACATAGCTCCTGCAAGTGACAGCGAACCACTGGCAAGAAATTTTCTTCTAGATAATTTCATTTTTATAGATTTAGATGTAAAAAATAAATGTAATACCTTTTATACAATTTTTATTATAAATATTTATTTAGCAGCATAGTTGCCTTCCTCAGTTAGCCATGCAACTTTTTGTTCAGCTTCATTTGGCTCTCCTATTATTTTTGCATATAATTCAGGCCTTCTTGCTTTTTTATACCGATACCCTCCTGCATTAATTAATTTAGATTTTGTGAAGGTTGCAGTTACCACATCATTTTCAAGTGCTTTACTTTCAGCAATAATATCGCCAAACGGATCTATTATCATAGAACAGCCGTTCTTTAATTGATCATCATCCATACCAATGGCATTGGAAAATACAGCATACAATGCGTTATCGTATGCCCTGGCGGGTAACCATTTCATCAGCCATTCACGACCCTTCATTCCATTAAACTCTAATCGTAGTGATGTAGGGTCGGTTTCCTTATTATCCCATAAGGCTGGGTCTACAAAACCTGCACCCGGCCTTGGAGAAGGCGTACACATGGTTACATGTGGCATAAAAATAATATCGGCACCTAACAGGTTTGTTGCCCTTACATTTTCTATTATATTGTTATCATAACAAATAAGGATACCACATTTCCACCCGAATAATTCAAATATAGTGTATGCATTACCGGGAGTAATAGCAGGATGAATAAAAGGATGTAATTTGCGGTGCTTTGCGATGCATCCGTGTTTGTTGACACATACACAGGCCTTGTAAATTTTTCCTTTTGCATCTTTTTCAAAAAGGCCAGCTAAAACAGTGATATTATATTTAGCTGCTATTGCTATAAGCTTTGTTATACTTTCTCCGTCGGGAATATATTCAGCAATAGCTAATAATTCTTCTTCAGAAAGGTGCCTTGCAAAGGAATAACCTGTTATGGAACATTCGTGAAAAGCCACTACCAAAGCTCCCTGCTCAACAGCCTTGGCACATAGTGCATCAATCACGGACAGATTATAATTTTTATCCCCGCTTTTATGTTCAAACTGTGCTGTTGCAATTTTGATATTATCCATTTAAATTAATTATTTCAACAGGAAACTTCATTTATAATAATACGCTTTGCAAAATTTTATATTAAACTGTTATAACAAGTTAAATTTAAGGAAGTTTTTAGAACAAAACATTTTTTTACGCTGAATATTTCAACATTTATACATCTTCTGATTTGCTACTGCACTCCTGGCTTACAACAACATGTATATTAGTATGCTTATAAAAGAAAGATTCAATATTTTAGGCTATTTCTTTGCAGAAATTTCACCAATAGCTTTAACTAATTTATCCAAATCGTTTATGCGGGTATAAACATGTGGCGTAATGCACACACAGCTTATGTTTTCCCAAACAATGCCAACAGTATGAATTTTATAATTATTAAATAAGGCACCGTCTAATTCACCAGGCGTCATTCCCTCAATACTAATGTCACAAATAACGCAGGAATATCTTGGTTGCAATGATGTATGGATTTTTACTCTGGGAATATCTTTTGCTTTTTCTGTCCAATAATTTTTTAAATATCTTATGCGTTTTTCCTTTATTTTACTTTCAATTGCCAATTGAAAATTAATAGCTTCACCTATCCCCTGTTCAATCGGAAAGCTCCTGGTATCAAGTGTTTCAAATTTTCGTATATCCGTACTTTTAGGTTTATCGTTGCACAACAATGGCCATATCTTTTCAATTTTATCCTTTTTATCCATAACATGCCGCTGCCAATTGGTGCACTCAAAAATTTATGTAAGGAAGTACCGAAATAATCGCATCCTAAATCAGGAATAGAAAAATCCAGCAAGCCGAATGAATGTGCCCCGTCGCAAACCACTTCTACACCATGTTGATGCGCCATATCTGCAATTTTTTTCACAGGCATAATTTGTCCCACCCAATTAATGATATGTGTTACATGGATAAGTTTTGTTTTAGAAGTGATTGCTTTTTCATAGGCTAACACAATTTCTTCATCATTCTCTATCGGAAAATTAAAACTGATTTGTTTATAAATTATTCCTTCTCTTTCCTGCCGTTGTTTCCACGCATTGATCATGTTTGGATAATCTTGTTTGGTACCAATTACTTCATCGCCCCTTTTTAAATCCAATCCAAATATTACTGTATTCAATGCTTCGGTAGCATTTCAATTCACTGCTATTTCTTCTTTATCACAAGCCGGCAAGACTAGCTAATTTTTCACGCAGCGGTTCTCTTCCCTGGTCTAAAATCCACCACATAACTCGGGCCTTCATTAGATAATTTATAATAACGTTCTACAGCATCCTGAACCACTTTTGGCGCGGGGCTAACGCCGCCATTATTTAAGTTAATGATAGTTGCACTTACAGTATAAGCTTGTTGAATAATGCTCCAATAATCTTCATCTGCAGCCAATTCGGTTGGCGAAAATTGGCTTACCCTTTTATTTGCCGTTAAAATTTCGGAAGCATACAATTGATTAAATAAGCTATTTGCTGAAAAAGCGCCTGTCAACATTGCTACTTGTTGTAAAAATTTTTTGCGATCAGACATATTAATTAGTTGAACAAAGAAAGATAATTAAATTTTAAGAAACTAAAATGTTCAATTCTATTAGTCGGATTTTAAACATTATTTCGGAGATAAAGGCGTTTACAATATTCTACAAAAAAATAACCTGCATTTATAATGAATGCAGGTTAAGATAAATATCGATAAATATTGTTGCTAATAGTTGAACAATGGCCTAACTGTAAACCACGCTATTGGCGGAAAAAAAACCATTGGTACAGCAAGGCCTGGAAAAAGCTCAGGGAACTGAATTTTTAGGGGCATAGATATTGAAATGGGTATCATAACACAGGCAAATGAAATAATTGAGAACAAAAAGTTAAATAAAATTTCTCCTTTTTTGTTCATTGATTTTATCAATCCACAATACACTAATCCGGCCGCCATACATACCATTATATTTAATCCAATAATACCGCCGGTATTTAATACCTTGGAAAAATCAGCCTCGGTTGCAAAAAAATATATGCGGTTGTAGATAATACCTGCAACAGATGCCAGTAAGCCGGCAAGCAGGCTATGGTAAAATACTTTTTTAAACATGCAATTATTATTTTGTTACAGGAACAGAAACAGAAACTTTAAATTTGGTGCTGCCATGTTCAGGTTCTACAGTATTGATATTATAGTCGAGACGGTTTATTTCAAACCCTCCTGCAAATACATTTCCCGCAAAGGTAAATGGAAAACTAATTTCTTTTTGAACACCATGCATGTCAAGCATACCTTTAGCTTGATATCCAGAAGCTGTTTTGGCAATTGATGAAGAGGCAAATTTAATTGTAGGATACTTTACGGCATCTAACCATTTGTCACTTTTGGCGTGGGTATTTTTCATTCCATTACCGGTATTAATCGTGGCTATATCAATAGTAACGTCAAATTTAGATCCCGCAAGATCTTTTTCATCAAAACTAATATTGCCTTTTAACCCAGAAAATTCGCCTGATGGATCGCCTCCGTCAAATTTTACAGAATAATTTTCTGCAATTTTCCAGTTTTGAGACTGAATAAAAGTAAAGCCTGAAGCAATAAAAATAATAATTGCAGCAAACGGATAGAGCATTTTTTTCATTTTAATTTATTTTCGTTTAATTAATTTTTTAAAGTGTAAACCTATTTCAAATAAATATACTCTTTTAAAAAAAGAGACAAAAGTTAAAAATATTGCTACGAACTGGCATGTGAAGGATACCATCTTGTATCGTAGCAAAAATAATACTCAATATTTGGTTTTTAAAGTATTGCCGCAAGATTTTAACTTATCCTTTAATATTAGAAACATTTTACGAAAGAAATAAATATAATCTGTAGAAGAAAGATTGAAAAGAATAAAATTGATTACCTTACTTTTTAAATATTTATAATGAATAATACTTTTGAAATAGGCGATGTAGTAGCCTTCAAAGCAAATAAAAATATTCAGTTAGTAATTACCGGTATTGGGGCTGATGGTGTGATATTGCTTCGTTTTTTTGATACCCTAACAAATGAGTTTAAAAAAGTAGAAATGCCGGCAATATGTTTTGTAAAGGTTGATTAGAAAAAAAACTGGTTATATTTTGAAGTCTTAAAGAAGAAGTAATTGCCGGAGCAAGTTTTTACATATAAA
>JAYVZR010000459.1:0-8465 GCA_043783135.1 Ferruginibacter sp.
GTACACAGGCCCCAAAACAAAGATCTCCAGAATTTTCGGAGAGCCTATTACAGGAAACGGAAAGTGGTTAACTAAAAACAGTAACCCTCCGGGAATGCATGGGGCAACCCGTAAACGCAAAACTTTAGGCGAATATGCACTACAGTTGCGTGAAAAACAAAAAGCTAAATACACTTATGGGTTGCTTGAAAAACAGTTCCGCAAAACATTTGATGAAGCAGCAAGGCGTAAAGGTGTAACAGGCGAAAACCTTATTAAATTATTAGAAGCCCGTTTGGATAATGTTGTTTTCCGTATGGGTATTGCTCCAAGCCGCCAGGCTGCACGCCAGTTGGTGAGCCACAAACACATCACTGTTAATGGAGATGTATTAAACGTTCCTTCTTATTCGCTTAAACCAGGTGAAACTGTTGGTTTAAAAAATAAGAGCGCTGTTAATACTGCTATCACAGGTAATGTTCGTGGAAAAAATACCAAATTCAACTGGATAGATTTTAACGAAACAGAATTGAAAGGTACTTTTATAGCTTACCCGGAAAGAGAAAGTGTTCCTGAAAATATTAAGGAACAACTTATTGTGGAATTGTATAGCAAGTAACACAACAATGATAGGTTATGAAAACATACCCGTCGCACAAATTTTAAACTTATAAAACAAAATACAAATGGCCATTTTAAATTTTGTTAAGCCCGATAAAATTGTTCTGCAAAAAGCAAATGACTTTGAAGCACAATTTGAATTTCGTCCGCTTGAGCCAGGTTATGGTGTTACTATCGGTAACGCACTTCGCAGGGTTTTATTAAATTCTTTAGAAGGTTATGCAATTGTAGGTATCAACATTGTTGGTGCTGACCATGAGTTTGCCACCATTAAAGGTATCACTGAAGATGTTACGGAAATAATCCTTAACCTTAAGCAGGTACGCTTTAAGAAGAAAGTTGACCATGAAGTAAGTAATGAAAAAATTACACTTTCTATAAAAAATAAAACTGAGCTTACCGCCGGTACTATTGGTGAAGCTTCTTTGAGTTTTGAAGTAATGAATCCTGAGCTTATTCTTTGCGTAATGGATAGCAGCGCTAAATTAGATATAGAAATCACTATCGGAAAAGGACGTGGTTATGTACCAGCTGAAGAAAGCCAGGATAAAAGCTCACACTTTGGATACATTGCTGTAGATGCTATTTATACACCAATCAAGAATGTAAAATATACTATAGAAAATACCCGTGTTGAACAACGTACGGATTTTGAAAAACTAATCATGGAAGTGATTACTGATGGTACTATTCACCCCGAAGAGGCAGTTAAACAAGCCAGCCGTATTTTAATTCAGCATTTGATGATCATTACTGATGAAAATATCACTTTCGATACCAAAGAAGATAAAAAAGAAGATTTGGTTGATGAACAAACCTTACAGTTGCGTAAAGTGCTGAAGACACCTTTAGAAGATCTTGATCTTTCTGTACGTGCCTTTAACTGTTTAAAAGCTGCTAAAATAAATTCATTGAGCGAACTGGTTCAATACGAACAGGAAGACCTGATGAAATTCAGGAACTTTGGCCAGAAATCTTTAAGCGAAATTGAACAGGTGTTAATAGAAAGAGGTTTAGGTTTTGGAATGGATTTAAGCAAGTTGAAATTGGATGATGAATAAAGCGGGCACCCCCTCTAAATCTTCCCCGATAAGGGGAGACTTGTGGAGAGCTCAAATAATTAAATAATCTTTTTATAATAAGTAATCTGTAATTCCTGACACGGTACAGATTAAACACTAAAATTAAAATGTCATGCGTCACGGAAATAAGAATAACAATTTAAGCAGAACAGCTTCTCATAGAAAAGCATTGCTTATGAACCTGGGTTGCCAGCTAATTACTTACAAAAGAATTACTACTACTTTGGCTAAAGCAAAAGCTTTACGTACTTACATTGAGCCATTGATCACTAAAACAAAAAGCACAGCAAGCAAAGAGCAAATTATGCACAATCACCGTATTGTGTTTAGTTACCTTAATGATAAGGCTGCTGTAAAAGAATTGTTTACAGTCGTAGCTCCTAAAGTTGCAAGCCGGCCCGGGGGTTATACACGTGTTATAAAGTTAGGTGCAAGAACCGGTGATAATGCAGAAATGGCCATGATTGAACTGGTTGATTTCAATGAAATTTACGGTAACAGCATTGTTAAAGCAGCAGCGGCAGAACCAGCTAAAAAGACAAGGCGTAGTGGTGGAGCTAAAAAGAAAACGGCTGATACATCTGCAGTTGAAGAAGCAGTAGAAGTAAAAGCAGAAGAATCAACAGAAGATAAAGCTACTCCGGAAGCATAAATGAATAATTTTAAATTATATAAGGCTCCGATATTTTATCGGAGCTTTTTTTATGAAATGTACAGGTAAAAATTGACTGTCCGTTTAGGGTAATCATTTATTAACTCATATTGTGAAAAAAATAATTGTATAATCAATCACCGAATCCTTTTCTTTGCAAAACTTTTAGAAAATAATGGCAGCTACAACACATAAAAAAACGGCTATTTTATTACTCAAAGATGGTACCGTTTTTTACGGACAGGCCTTTGGTAAAATAGGCACTACATCAGGTGAAATTTGTTTTAATACCGGTATGACGGGTTACCAGGAAGTTTTTACAGACCCAAGCTATTATGGGCAGGTGCTGATTATGAATAATGTGCATATTGGTAATTATGGGGTTATAGATATTGATGTGGAAAGCGATGGCGTAAAAGTGAAAGGTGTTATTGGCAGAAACCTGGAAGAAAAATATTCACGTTTTATGGCTGATGAATCTTTACAGGAATATTTTGAAAAGCAGGGTGTTGTTGCAATTGACGGGGTAGATACAAGGGCCCTGGTTGCCCATGTGCGTACACAGGGTGCTATGAACTGTATTATCTCATCTGATATAAATGATGTAGCTGTATTGCAGTCCCAGCTTGATAAAGTACCGTCGATGGATGGACTTGAACTTGCTTCTGTAGTATCTACCAAAGAACCTTATTATGTGGGTAACCCCGATAGTACAATAAGGGTTGCTGTACTGGATTATGGTATCAAGAAAAACATATTGAATTGCCTGGTAGAAAGAGGGGCCTATGTAAAGGTGCACAATGCCAAAACAAGCTTTGAAGAACTGGAAGCGTTTAAGCCTAATGGTTACTTTATCAGTAATGGCCCCGGAGACCCTGCACCTATGCAGTATGCTGTACAAACAATAAAGCAAATTCTGGCCCTTGATAAACCTCTTTTTGGAATTTGCCTTGGCCACCAGTTACTGGCACTTGCCAACGATATCCCTACTTTTAAAATGCATCATGGCCACAGGGGGCTAAACCATCCTGTAAAAAATATTGTTACCGGTAAAAGTGAAATCACCACACAAAATCATGGATTTGGTGTAAATCCAGCTGCAGTAAGGGCTTCGGGCGTGGTAGAAATTACTCACCTTAACCTTAATGATGATTCTATTGAAGGGATACGTGTAAAAAATAAAGCTGCCTTTTCTGTTCAGTATCATCCTGAAGCAACTCCGGGTCCGCATGACAGCCGTTATTTATTTGATGAGTTTATAGCTTCGATAAAGGATAATTAGTTAAATGATAATTGATAATAAGGTTCTCAATTGTTTATTACAACATACAATTTTAATTATCAATTAAATATTACATTCGTATAATGAACATCGCCATCATCAACGGTCCAAATTTAAACCTGCTGGGTACAAGAGAACCGGCAATTTATGGTAGCCAGACTTTTGAGCAATACCTGCAAGAATTAAAAGCATTATTTCCTGCCGTGCAAATTCATTATTTTCAAAGCAATATTGAAGGCGAACTCATTAATGAAATACAACGCATAGGATTTACTTATGATGGTATTATTTTAAATCCTGGCGGCTATACTCATACCTCTGTTGCCTTAGGCGACACCATTGCGGCAATCACCACACCTGTTATTGAAGTGCATATTTCAAATATTTTTGGTAGGGAGGAATTTAGAAAACTATCACATATATCTGCAAAAGCTAAAGGGGTAATCAGTGGCCTTGGTTTAAAGGGATATGCCCTTGCAGTAAGCAATTTTTTGTAAAAATCAGTTATGCCTTTTTACGGCGAACTTAAGTTTCAATACTTCCTGCACCGGAATATTTTCCAGTTTACTTTCCAGCCATGAGATAATGTCCAGGTACATAAAGGCACGGGTTTCAAAGCGGTTACTTTCTAAAGTTTTTAATTTTACCAGTAATTTTTCCAGCTCCGGTTTTATTGTTTTTACTGATAGTTGAAAAGATTTCCGGATAAATTTAAATATCTCTTCTTCTACCACACTCAGGTTTTGCATCTTCGCCATAAAACGGTAAACAGATTTTATAAGCGAATCCAAAATATCGTCATTACCTAATTCATAATGAGCAATAAGGTGCAGTAGCCTGCTGTAGCACTGCAAATCAGTACGCAGGTCAACTTTCCAGTTGATGATTTTATTTAAATAATCAATGGCTTTTTCATAATTGCCGCTCCCAAAATACAGGCAGGCAATTTTATAATCAATAACTAATATCCGGTGCCTGTCCATATAAATTTCGTATTCACTTAACTTACTTTCAATTTCAGGAATTGTTGCTAAGCCTTCCGTAAAACTTCCTTCCAAAAAATGTTTATTAAAAGTAGATATGGTGCGGTACACAAAACATTGTATACGGTTATTTACATTATTCACCACAATGGGGCTATTACAAAAAATGTCAAATGCCGCTAATGTTTCTATTAATTTTTTATGATTGCCCAGATCAAAATGAGAGCCCATCAGGTTATGCATACCTTTAATATAATGCCCTGTTTCAATAGCAATCATAAAAGGTTCTTTCTCAAAAAGGTCTACCCATTTTTGTGTGTACCGGTAATATAGTAAAAAATCCTGGCGTATAAAAGCATTCCAGCAATAGCTTTGGTACAGGTATAGCTTTTCATAAAAGTATTTGCACTGGGAAGTTTTATCGCCTAAATTATCAATAAAAAATTTTTGCACAGCAGCATCTTCTATTTCATTGCGGCTATGCCCATTTTGTATATACCAGCTGTATAATTGCAGCGACAGGTTTGATAACTGGGAAGAAAGTGCGAGGCTATTACTTATTTCAGTAGTTTCTTTGCTGAGTTGGTCTGCCCTGTTTTGAATACTTCTCGTAATATATAGCGATTCAATGCTTTTTTCAAAAAACAATGCCTGCTGAAAATAAGTAAACTGGTTATTTGCTTTTGCAATGTCTTTTATTCTGTCCAATATTTTCAGGCTTTGCAGGTAAAGACCTTTATTATATAAAATGCGGGCATATACCATTTGCTCGTTCAACTGTATATCTATATTGGTTACATCGTCTATCAGCCGTAAGCTACCCAGTAACTGTTTATAAAGATGGGCTTTCAGATTGCTTAACTGCTGTTTTTTTATATTTTCATTTCTTTTTAATAAAACGGCTTCGTCATATTCGTCCATTTTATCCAATGCATCAAAAAGCTGTACAATTTTTAGCTCTTCGCCCGATGTATTGCGGTTAGCATATATCTTAAAATTGCGTTTTTCGCTCTTTTCAAGCGATTTAATTAGCTGAAACAAGGTGTCTGTACTGCGGTTGGGCATCGTAATTTAGTTTCTTTAAAACCCTTACTGGTTAAGCATTTTATGTAAAAATAGCCAATTTTTGAAGCGTAAAAAAGGTAACAATTTGTTTAAATAAACCCATTTTATATAGGTAAATTCGTATTCTAAGGCCAATAATTATTTAATTGAACTGCCCTTTAAACAAAAATAATTAAACCTGCTGTATAAAATCAAGCTATTTCTATGACAAATAATAAGATACATATTTTTGATACCACCCTCCGTGATGGGGAGCAGGTGCCGGGCTGTAAATTAAATACCAGGGAAAAGATAGAATTAGCCATAAAGTTGGAAGAGATGGGTGTTGATATTATTGAAGCCGGCTTTCCTATTTCGTCTCCCGGTGATTTTAACTCGGTTAATGAAATTTCAAAGATTATTAAAAATGCTACTGTATGCGGATTAAGCAGGGCAGTGCAAAAAGACATTGAGGTGGCTGCCGAAGCATTAAAATATGCCAAACGTACAAGAATTCACACGGGCATTGGAACTTCAGATTTTCATATTAAATCAAAATTTAATTCTACACAACAGGATATTTTACAAAGAGCCATCCAGTGTGTAAAATGGGCCAAAAATTTTGTGGATGATGTAGAATTTTATGCAGAAGATGCTGGCCGCACCAGTAATGAATACCTGGCAAGGGTGGTAGAGGCAGTAATTGCAGCCGGCGCAACCGTGGTAAATATTCCAGATACAACAGGTTATTGCTTACCCCATCAATACGGCGAAAAAATTGCCTACCTCGTAAACAACGTGCCTAATATCGATAAAGCAATTATATCCTGCCATTGCCATAACGACCTTGGTTTGGCAACGGCTAATTCTATTGCTGGTATTATCAATGGCGCAAGACAGATAGAATGTACTATTAACGGGCTTGGTGAAAGAGCAGGCAATACTTCGCTGGAAGAAGTAGTGATGATTATTAAGCAGCATAAAAGCATGGGTTTTTATACCGATATAAATGCTAAAGAATTATATCCTATGAGCCAGCTCGTTACCGAAACTATGCGCATGCCGGTGCAATGTAATAAAGCCATTGTGGGCAGTAATGCTTTCTCACATTCTTCCGGAATTCACCAGGATGGATTTTTAAAAGATTCATTAACTTATGAAATCATCAACCCGGCAGAAGTTGGTGCAGAAGAATCAAAAATTGTACTAACGGCAAGGAGTGGCCGCAGTGCGCTGGCGCATCGTTTTCAAAAATTAGGTTACCGGTTCGACAGAAATGATATTGATGCATTATACCAGGAATTTTTATTGGTAGCAGACAGTAAAAAAGAAGTGATGGAAGAAGACCTGAACCAATTGGCGAATGCACATAAAAAAGAAGTTGCCGTTTAGATATTTTATTGAGCAGACAGCTTTATGTAAATTTCATTGTTTTTTATATGTAGAAAAAGAGTATACCCACTGTTTACATTTATATAGCATTTGGTTTTAGTATCTTTTATAATTCATTAACCAGCATAATATTTTCCTTTAGGAAATAACCATGAAAAAAAATATTGCAATAATAACCGGAGATGGCATTGGGCCGGAAGTAACACAGCAATCAATAAAAGTATTGGAGGCAGTGGCTGAACATTTTCATCATGAATTTATTTTTACCTATTGCCTCATGGGGGCCGTAGCTATAGATGAAACGGGTGACCCGCTACCGGAAAAAACTATTGAAGTTTGCCTGGCCAGCGATGCTATTTTATTTGGTGCTATCGGCCATCCAAAATATGATAATGATCCAAGTGCTAAAATAAGGCCAGAGCAGGGTTTGCTAAAGCTTAGAAAAACATTACAATTATTTGCCAATATCAGGCCCATTATAACCTATCCTTCTTTGCATCATTTATCGCCTTTAAAAAGCAATTATATCGAAGGGGTAGATTTTATCATTTTTCGTGAATTAACCGGTGGTATATATTTTGGCGAAAAGAAAACAGACGAGGCCCAAACATGGGCATCGGACGATTTCAGGTATACAAAGGAAGAAGTGGAGCGTATTGCCCATCTTGCTTTTCAATCTGCCCGGCAAAGAAGAAAAAAATTGACCCTGGTAGATAAAGCAAACGTGTTGGAAACATCAAGGCTTTGGCGCAAAGTGGTAAAAGACCTTGCGCCCCAATACCCCGATGTAAAACTTGATTTTTTGTTTATAGATAATGCAGCCATGCAGATTGTTTTAAACCCAAAACAGTTTGATGTAATACTGACGGAAAATTTATTTGGTGACATTTTAAGTGATGAAGCCAGTGTAATTACAGGCTCATTAGGTTTGCTGCCCTCAGCATCAATTGGCAATAAAAATGCTTTGTTTGAGCCTATCCATGGATCGTATTCAAAGGCTACTGGTAAAGATATTGCCAATCCATTAGGTTCTGTTTTATCTGTTGCGATGATGCTTGATTATTTTAATTTGAAAGAAGAAGCCCAAATGGTAAGGGATGCAGTGGAATGGACCATTGAGAGTTTATTTGTATCAAAAGATATCGACCCGATTAATTTTTATTTTACCTCAACAATTGGCGAACTCATTAGTGAGTACATCAACGGAAGAATCAGCGGCAGGGTAAACAGGGAAAATATTGAATTAAGAAAGTCAACCATCATATAAGCAGTTCATATAAAAGTGTCATTTCAAATTGTCTTTGCCACAGGTGGTTGGTGAGGACACCAACCACAGCTCAGCCCCGGCCGGTGTCCTCACCGGCCGAAACCAAAACTGACAATTTGGAATGCATCCATATAAAATAGTTCTTTGTTTTTTTAAAATGCTG
>JAYVZR010000460.1:0-21239 GCA_043783135.1 Ferruginibacter sp.
ATCAGGGTCAAGTACAAAAGATTCTTTTACCAGTTTGGTACCTGCATCTTTTCTTTCAAATAATAAATGATAAAACCTTTTGCCTGTTTCAAGTCCTGCGCTATCGTATAAATAGGTAACCTCATAAGGCCCCATTTTTTTTGGAACCTGGCGGATGAGGTTCATATTTTCAGCAGCATTATCCTGTTGCTTTGTTAGCGGGTCAATCCCCATCGGGATATTAAAATCCTTAAATTTTTCTGTACTGATTACTTCTCTGTTGCCCGCAGATATCAACATCCCGGCAATCATTAATGTAAAACCAAGATGCGCAATAGAACCACCGGCAGCTTTCAATTTGCCGTTTAATCCACTCCATATATAACCGGCGTTTGCTGCTACAGAATAAATAGAAGCAAACAATGCAAAATATAATGCGCCTAAAAAACCAGGCCCTTGTTTATGATAAGTAAGTGGATAAAAAATGGCCAGTAAAACTGTAATTATCAGCGCTATTAAAGTTGGGATCGCTAATTTTTTAACAGTGGTTTTAATAGGGGTATCTTTATATTTTAAATATTGCGTAATGGCACTTAACAGCCCGATAATTACGGCGACAAGCACCATCACTTTATTATAAGAAAATTCAACATCTTCCGGAGGCGCCAGTTTGCTGCCAAATACAGAATTAATAACCGGTATAGATGTTTTGGCACTGATAAAAAGGGCCGACAAAAAGAAAACCAAAGAAGCTATAAACATCCAGAATTCCCTGGAACTGGTGGTTTCTTCTTTATGTACTGCCGGAATTTTTTTGAAATTGATAAAAAATAAACCCAGTGATGGTAGTGTAAACACGGCTAAAAATAATAATATCAAAACATTCATTGCTTTACCAGCTTCTGTAAAAGCATGCACCGATGTATCGCCTAAAATACCTGTACGGGTTAAAAAAGTGGAATAGAGGATAAAAACAAAAGTAAGTATGGCAAACAAATAACTTGCCCTGAGGGAATGACCAGTAGCATTGTAAACTACCATCGTATGCAAACCTGCAACTAAAATTAACCAGGGTACCAATGAGGCATTTTCAACCGGGTCCCATGCCCAGTACCCACCAAACGATAAAGATTCGTAAGCCCATTTGCCACCCATCATAATACCAACACCCAATACCGCCGCACTAAACAAAGCATATGGTATGGCAGGTTTTACCCAGTCGCCAAAGCGTTTTGTTTGCATACCTGCATAAGCAAATGCAAAAGGAATAATAGTAGATGCAAAGCCTAAAAATAATACCGGTGGGTGTATTACCATCCAGTAATTGCGCAATAAAACATTTAAACCAACCCCATCTTTTATTAAACTTAAATAATCTGTTCTTCCAAAAATGGGCCCGTTAATTTCATTTCTTGTTAATACAAAGGGGCTATTGCCAATTTTAATACCAAAAATGTAAACACCCATTATCATCATTGCTAAAAATACCTGGGCAAAGCTAACCACCGTCATTACCGGAGCTTCCCATTCCCTTGCTTTTTTAATAAGAACAATACCTAATACACAATGCCAGATGGTCCATAATAAAAAACTGCCACTCTGGTCTTCCCAAATACAGGCGAGCAGGTATTTAAATTCTAATTCTTTTGAAGTGTGTTTGTAAGCGTACAGGTATTCTAAATAATGATGGGAGCAGATATAAAAGATGCATCCAAAAACAGATAATACTGCAGCAACCTCAATAAAAAAACAAACTCTTGCATATTTTATCCAGGAATATTTTTCAGATGCATCCAGTTTTTTTGAAGCAATAAAATAGGCAATCGTGGCAAGAAGCGAAGCCGTAAAAGCAATCAATATAAAACTATGCCCTAAAGTTCCTATCCACAGGTGTTCTCCTTCAAATTGCATCGTACTTTGTTTATGTAAATAATCCTTAAAAGAAGGAAAGTAAAAAATAAAAATTCAAGACTTATAACTTGCTTTCCTTGCCTTCTGCAACCTTCTTCTCTAATACCTTTTTATCATCTTTATATTTACTGGGGCATTTTAATAAGATATCGCTGCACTCAAAAACATCACCCTGCATTTTACCTTTTAATACAATCCTTTCACTTTGCTCCAGCTCGGCAGGTTTTGTATTGTGATATACCACTTTTGTTGAAGCACCTAAACTGTCTGTAGCAACAAAAGAAAGATAGTTCGGATTTTTTGCAGGATCATAATCCATGGGAATAGTTTTATCCAGCCGGGCAATAAGGTGAACAAATTTCCCCTGCTTCTGTCTTGCAGATGAAATGGTATCGTAAGTAGAAAAATCAACCGAAAGCATAATTAAAGCTCCTATGGCAATGGCGATGGCTACCAAAATAACAATATGTGATCTCTTCATAACCGTAAAATTTTACGCCGCAAAGGTAATACTAACAGGGGGTATTTTTAATAATAAAATATCAGGTTGTTTCGTTTAACTGTGTATATATTATTAACAAAATCACTTTAATTATTGTTTTGTATGTACTTATCTTTGCACCCGTTTTTGATATTGTGCAGTAAGGGTATAGTTTTAATTAATTTTTTGTAATGACAGACCTCTCTCAATTTGATCCCAATTCGGTAGGCAATCCTAACAACAATATTTTTGGTTTGCCCTTTACGGAAGAAGATGCCCGTTTGGTAATACTGCCTGTTCCGTGGGAAGTTACCGTAAGCTACAATGCAGGCACATCAAGGGCCCCAGAGCATGTATTTAAGGCCAGCCTGCAGGTAGATCTTTTTGACCCGGAATTAAAAGATGCCTGGAAACAAGGATTTTTTATGCGCCATTGCGATAAAAAAATATTGATGAAAAGCGATTACCTCCGTAAGGAAGCTGAACTATATATCAATTTTATTTCAGAAGGGGAGCAAGTATCTGATAATAAATTTATGTGTAAAACTCTTAAGGAAGTGAATGCCGGCAGCATTTTTCTGAATGAATGGGTGTATGAACAAACAAAAGATCTGCTTAATAGTGGCAAACTGGTAGGGTTATTAGGGGGAGACCACAGCACCCCATTTGGTTTTTTTAAAGCGATCGCCGAAAAGTATGAAAATTTTGGCATTTTGCAAATTGATGCCCATTGTGATCTCAGAAAAGCATATGAAAATTTCAACTATTCTCACGCTTCCATAATGTATAATGCCCTTGAAGAAATACCTCAATTGACAAAGCTGGTTCAGGTTGGCGTAAGGGATTATTGCGAGGAGGAATGGGATTATATAGCTAATTCTAATCACCGGGTAGTTACCTATTTTGATAAGGAAATCAAGGAGCGCCAATTTGATGGGCAAACATGGCGAACTATAGCAAAGGAAATGGTTGAACATTTACCACAGGTTGTTTATATAAGTTTTGATATTGATGGGCTGGATCCTAAATTATGTCCACACACTGGTACTCCTGTACAAGGCGGCTTTGAAACCGAACAGATATTTTATCTTTTTAAATTGATATTACTTAGTGGCCGTAAAATTATTGGTTTCGATTTAAATGAAGTAGGGGTAAGCCATGATGAATGGGATGAAAATGTTGGAGCAAGGTGCCTTTTTAAATTATGCAGTATGCTGGTTGTATCAAATCCTGTTTAAACCATTTTAAGGGACTATCTTTTATTATTATTTTCTATAACCATACTGGATTTTTCTTCCCATAAATAAACCTGTTTAATTTTATCAAACAGGAATGATAGCGTATACGCTGCAATAAAAATGTACACATTTAAAATAAAAGATAATAGTCCTGACATAAATGTATTAATAGCAAGATCATTGCTGGCATTATGTGGCATATTATCATTGTTGTACTACAGCAATCATAACTATTATATCAATATAACTGCATCCATTGTTCTGTTTATTATGTCAGTTTGGGTTAATAAACTGTTTGCACAATTCCGTTTAAATGTTTCCTTACTGTTATGTATAGCCGCAGTTATATTATTTATAGCTACAGGCTCCCTGGCTTTTGCTGCAGTAACGGGAGTATATAGTTTAATGGTCAAAAAATTACATGTAAAACCAATAATAAATATAAGCACAAAAGGAGTAAATATTATAAAACTGTTTGGCGACCCAATACATCCCTGGAGTGAATTCAATAATGTAATTTTAAAAGACAACCTGCTGACACTTGATTTTAAAAACAATAAATTATTACAGCTGACCATTGCTGAAAATGATACTTCAGTAGATGAGAATATGTTCAATACTTTTTGCAGCGGGTTTATTTTAAAACTTGACTGAACAAACTATTAATCCCTATGTAGTGGCTAAAGCCCTGTAATATGGTTACTTTAACCCCGGCTTTAAAGCCGGGGTTAAAAAGGATGCTCTTTTGGCTGTAGCCATAACATTACCTGTTAGAATAAATTATAGATAACCCAATTTTATAAGAATTCCATAAACAGGCTAAAATTATTTAACTGCGTGCAAATTTAAAAATTGAGGAACTGCAACAAATTGACGAATTTTGCAGGCAACATAATAGAGTAATGGTTATTAAGAATTCTATCGTCCTGAAAAATTATCCATTAACTCATTATCATTTATCAATTAATTATGACTCCCTACATTTTATACTCTGATGGATCTGGAAATATATTTGAAGATACTTCTTTATATGTAACCGGCCGCAGTGGCTGGGATGCTTTGCCTATTGAAGCTGAAGACTGGATTGAATTACCTCATGGTGGAAATTTGTACGAATTGCCCGGCCGAAAAGGCATAGGTATTGATGTTGTAACAGGCGACATGCGTTTATGCGAAAAAGGGTGGGCAGTTGCAGCATTTATTCCTCCAGCGCATACGGGCCTGTACATGGCAGCTTACGAAACCCAACCGGATGCCCCCACACTTCCATTATTTTGTTACACAGCGGCAGGCTGGTTTGATAATAAATTTTATGTACCTGCAGTTCGCATAGAAAATGATATACGCCAGGAAACTGAAGGGTATGACGAAGAACAAATTGTAAACGGAACAGACTATCTCATAAAAACATATCCGCACAACCGGCTGGTAAAACATTTGATGGAAAACTGCTGTATGACGTACAATTGTCCGGCTGCAAGAAACCTGGCCATGGGCCGGTGGGAGTGCCCGGTACCTGCTTCCCCTGCCTGTAACGCTAACTGTATTGGCTGTATTAGTTTTCAACCTGTAGAAGAAACAATTGTAAGTACGCAGGACAGGCTAACATTTAGGCCTACCCCCGAAGAGATAGTAGAGTTTACAGTGCCGCATTTAGAAACAGCTCCGTTCCCTATAATAAGTTTTGGGCAGGGTTGCGAAGGCGAGCCATTATTAATGTGGGAAACCATCAGGGACAGTATTATTGAAATTCGTAAACATACCCAAAAAGGAAGCATCAATATCAACACAAATGGCAGTAAACCAGATGCAGTAAAAGCCTTGTGCGAAGCAGGTTTGAACAGTATGCGTGTAAGCACCAATAGTGCCAGGGAAAGTATTTATACACCTTATTACAGACCCAATAATTATGTATTTGCAGACTTAATAGAGAGTCTTAAAATAATGCGTAGTTATGGCGGCTGGACGAGTATCAACTATTTTGTTTTTCCTGGAATGACTGATAGCATTGAAGAATACGAAGCCCTGCGTAAACTAATAAAAGAAACCGATTTATGTATGATACAATGGCGCAATTTTAATATTGACCCTGATTGGTACCTCGGCAAAATTGGTGTTACAGAAACCGGTGAATGTATGGGTGTAAAGCAACTGATGGAACTGATACGGGAAGAATTTCCCAACCTTAAATTCGGCTATTTTAATCCTTCTATTGAAAGGATAAAAGGAAATTTTGAGATTGATTTTGCTCATTAATAAAATGATGTGAATGAAATTATTTCTATACAATATATTATTATGCGCCATATTTTAAAATCAGTTGCAACAACTCTTTTTGGTATCATCAGTTTTTATATTTCATTTGCCCAAAAAGCAGAACTTGTAAAAGTGGTACAATTAGGCAATGAAAAAAAGGTGGATATTTTTATTGGCGAAAAATTATTCACCAGTTTTTTATATCCCGACACATTGGAAAAACCGGTGTTGTTTCCGGTACATGCAGCCAATGGAACTATTGTTACGAGGGGTTTCCCCTTAAACCCTCAGTACAATGATCCCAACGATCACCCTCATCATATAGGCATTTGGTTTACTTTTGAAAATGTAAATGGACTAGATTTCTGGAATAATTCTTATGCGATTCCAAAAGAAAAAAAACATTCCTACGGATGGATAAAAACGGATAGTATCCTTGAAACATCAGGCGGTAAAAAAGGCACCGTAACTTATCATGCCAACTGGGTAAATCAGGCTAACGAAGTATTGCTGGAAGAAACTACCCGCTTTGAATTTAGTGGAAATGAGTACCAGCGCATTATAGACAGGCTGACAACTTTAAAGGCCAATACCGATTTGCTTTTTAAGGATGCTAAAGATGGGTTAATGGCTATCAGGCTGGCACATGCGCTACAAATACCCACTGATAAAGACCAGCAATTTACAGATGACAAAGGCAATATAACTATTGTAAAAGGCGGAGCAGACACTATCCCCAATGGTAATTATATTTCCAGCGAAGGCAAGCTGGGGGACAGCGTTTGGAGCACAAGGGGGCGCTGGTGTAAAGTATATGGCAAAATGGGAAATGATTCAATAAGCGTAGTTATTATCGATCATCCGTTAAATCCTAATTACCCAACTTTTTGGCATGCCCGTGGCTATGGCCTGTTTTCTGCAAATCCCCTTGCTGAAAAAATATTTACCAATGGAAAATCTTCCTATAATCTTTCGCTAAAAAAAGGAGCCTCAGTTAGCTTTCGTTACCGTATAGTTATTGACAATGATAAGAAAACCTTTGATGTGAAACAGGTAAATAAATTGGCTGATGAGTTTGAGGATGTAAAATAAAGTAAGTTCGCCTTACTCTATTATGTTTAATCTTTCGATGCGGTCAAAATGTTTTCTGTTCAATGTTGCAAATGGCAAATTGCCAAAAATTGCAGCGGCAGCAATAAACAAGTCTGCAATGCCAATTTGCTTTCTTTTTTGCTTTAATTGGTTATTAATAATTACTGCCACTTTCACTACATCTTTATCAAATGGTAATACTTTTATTTTTTGCAAAAGATTATCCCTAAAAGGTAGTTGTATTGTTGTAGCACCTGAATAAACTTCATATTCGGTTATTGCTGAAATTTGAAATTCGTAACCTTCTAATGCAAGTTGTACGAACCTGGAATTGGCTTTCTCTGATTTTCTAAATAAATCGATAAGAATAGATGTATCTGCTAACACTATTTTGTCCGCCATTGATTTATAGCTTTTCTGGTTTTACTTATTTCATCTAATTGCTTCTTGCTATAAGTTGGTGCAGATAAAAGTAGTTTAACTAAATCTGAATTATTTTCAGAAGAAGGTACTTTTTTTTCAACCTCTTTTTTGAGTTTGATCCATTTTGTTGCAGGGAGCAGCTTAACTAGTTTTACCAACTGTTCAAATTCTATTTCTACTTCTGCTTGCATGATGGCAAATTTAGGAAATTTTATTCAATTTGCATGATCTAAAAACACTGGAAGACCCGCTAAATAAATATACCACCACCCATCCTTTGGCAATAAACCATCTAATGGACTTTCTGAACTTACAAAAGCGTTTGCCAGTAAAATTGGTTTTTCCTGTTTTTTGAATCCTCTGTCTCCTCCTCATTACTGTACCAATCTTTAGTTTTTTCATCCAGAATAGCTTTTAATTCCTTATTTGTATAATATTTTTTTGAACTCTCAGGTTTAATACTTTTTTCATTAACATCGGTTACCGAAATTTTTGTAGCAATCATCGATACATAAAGGCGGGGAATGGTAAGTCCTAAAATCATGCCCGGTAACCCATTAACGGTGCAAGGGCCGCCGCTAATGGTTATTTCATCTGTGTAAAAAGCAAAAACATATACACTATCTAAAATTTTGCCAACAGCCTTACGGCAGTTAAAGCCTGCTATTAACCGGCTTTCATTAGTTAATTTCCATTGAATTTTGCAAATACTGTCTTTTATATTAAAATTGCTTCCCCACCTGTTTTTTTGTATTGTTGTCTGCCCGGTATTAAAATCGTAGTACCATTCATTTTGATCTTCCACTTCATTGGTTAACCATTCAGGCATTTTTGCCTTTTTTTCATCAAAGTGATCAAACTTGTAAATACTTTTATTATCAGCAAAAGTAAAATTGTAATAGGCTGTTTTAAAGGTGGGTATTTGATCTTTAAGCTGCTCTGCCCAGCTGTTGTTACTCATTGTTTTTTTAACATTGGTAGTTACTTCAAATTCAATGGTACCCTTGCTGATAAATTGTTGGGCATTTACCCTTAAACTTATAAAGGCAATAACAATAAAGCAATATAATTTGTGTTTCATATTCGTTATTTTTTTGGTTGTTCTGCAGCATCAGCCTTATCTGCTTTGTTTTTAAAGTTCCAGGCAAAACCCAATAGCCAGTATTGGCGCAAACGGTAATTGGTTACCTCGGTTAATGTATTGCTATAAAAATTTCTTTCTATTGAAGTGTTTTGGTTTAAAATATCTTTTATGATAAAGGAAGCTGTAAACTCATCTTTTTTAAAAGTGCGTTGCAGTTTTGCGTTCCATAACTGGTTACTTAAATTGTTTTGGAACTGTGGTGTTTTTTGCCGGGTGTAATAATTAAAATCGGTGTTAAGCGACCATACTTTTTTCAGGTAAAAAGTAGCATCAACACCCAGTTGGTTGGCGGCATAATTTATTTGAGTATTGTACTGTTGTGTGATATTGCTGTTGTATGAAAAATTATCTGATATAGAAATATCATATACTTTATCCTTTGATTTTGATAAATAAACGTTTAAACCTGCATTTAAATTTTTTGATACATTGCTTAACCCGTTTATTATTTCACTACTATGGTTATAATTTAAATTAGGGCCAAGGTTAACCCTGGTATCAATTTTTTTAATTTTTTTTCCAAAGCTACTATAAAAATTGAAGCTATAATTACCATTGGTATTTACAGGTTGTACAATGGTTTGCCCGGTAGAGCCATTGATTATACTGCTTGTGGTAATGGCATTGCTGGTTTCAGTAAAATTGATGGATTGATACATAAATGCATCGTTTATAAAATTATAGCTTTCATGTGAAAGCCGGAAATCGTTTCTAAAAGATGGGCTTAAGTTAGGGTTTCCCGTAGTTTGGTGAAAGTAATCATTATTATTTCTTAACCGTTGCAATTGATCTATACGGGGTTGGATGGTTGAGCCATTATAATAAAAATATATGTTGTGGCCACTTTTGTAAGCATACTCAAGGCCTGCGGAAGGGAAAAAATTATTGTATTTGCGCAAATAGTTGGTATCACGGGTATGGTCTATTAAATCAAATCTTGTTATGCCAATACCCGACCCAAAATTGTATTTTAATTTCTTAAAATTATAGTTGATTTTAAACCCAGGTTGGTTTACCGTAATTTTTTGATCAAATAAATTAGTTAAAGAATCTACTGCATGATCGTATTTATCAGTTGTGGGCGAATAGGCATAAGTAGTTTGGTTATTGTTGCCATTGTTAATGGTTGACTGGTAATATACCTGTAAGGAATATTTTTTACTAAGCGGTTCGGTGTACGTTAAATTGGTTAATAATTGTCCTGTACTTTTATTATACTGTTTTTGTTGATTTACTATTTGGCTTAAAGAAACAACGCCACCGGTATAAATTTCATTATCCGATTTTAGCAAATTGGTGCCATCTGTATTTAAAGAGTTCCAGGTTGAATTTAAAGAAAATGTCCTTCTTGCCTTTTTAAATTTATGTTTAAATAACACAGACCCGTTAAAGGTCTGTTTGTCTGAATTAGTGGTCATATCCCTTAAGCTGGTATTGTTGAGGGTGCCTTTTTCACTGGTGCCTGCAGATGCTCTGTAAGATTCACTTTCAGTATTGATAATATTTGTACTACCTGTAAATTTTAATGAATTTAAAGAATCAATCTTTATACTGTATGTGGCGTTTAATTTAAAAGCCTGTTTATTTACGTGTACATTTTCAACAGAATTATCATTAAAAAATGAATCTGCTATCTGTGTTTGTGTGTAGGTTTTTATAGTGTTTATATAATCCTGGTAATTATACTTGGGCGAAAGGGAAAGGGATTGCTTATCGTTCCATTTGTTAGAATATTGAAAGCCGACATTATTATTTTTAAAAAGGCCGTTTTGGGTGTCAACATAAGGTTCGTCATCATTATCCCCACCCAGCCAGCTAAAATTTACACTACCATCGTCATCAGCACTTACAGAAAAATCATTATCTCCGCCAAACTTATCTCTGTCACGCCAGCTTAATTGATCCTGCCCCGTATTACCATTCAAAAAGTAGCCTGAAATTTTTCTTTTACCTTTAAAAGAACTAAAAAGTAAATTGTTATTGTAAAGTGGATCAGCATCTTTTCGCAAACCACCAGACAAATCTATCTTACCAAAATAGCCGTGTTTTTTATCATCTTTTAATTTCAGGTTAATAGTCTTTTTGGTTTTCCCGTCATCAATGCCTGTAAATTCTGCCTGGTCACTTTTTTTATCATATACCTGCACTTCTTTTACTGCATCAGCTCTTAAATTTTTTATAGCCATACCGGGGTCATCCCCAAAAAATTCTTCACCATCAACCAACACTTTATCCACTGTTTGCCCCATAGCCGTTATTTTTCCACTTTTATCCACCTGTATGCCGGGCAGTTTTTTTAACAACTCTTCTACGTTGGCGTTGGCACTTACTTTAAAGCTATCTGCTGTAAAAATAGTGGTATCGCCTTTTATCCTCATAGGGCTGCCACTTTTTATAATCAGTTCCTGTAATAATTTGCTTTTGGGAATAATGGAAACATCTTTTAATTGTAACCCCTCTGCACCAAGGGTAATATCGTCCAGTAAATCTGCGTAAGAGGGGTGCGTAACTATCAGGATATATTTTCCCGAAGGAATATTCTTTAAATTAAATCCTCCATCTTTATCTGTTCTTACAAATTTATATATAATAGAATCTACAGGTGTTAAAACAGCCACCACCGCATTTACGATTGCTTTTTTATTGGTGGTATCTGTAAGGTTACCTGAAATAGTTTGTGCGGAAATTCCTAAACCCAATAATAGAAAAAAGAGGCTTAGTAAAAGAACATGAATGTTTTTTATCATAAAGGGTTGATGTTGGTAAAATGCAAATAGTTGTTAAGGGTTATTAAATATATTCATATTACTTAAACACTATGCTTAAATTTACGTTAAGTAAAACTTAAATTTTTTTACAATACAAACTTATTCCATCAGTGGTGTTACAACAGCACAAATGGCAAAAAACATTTCTATGATGCAGCAGGATACATCTTTCCATAAAAAAAAATACGAAGAAGAACATTTTGTTGATAGTACCAAACCGGTGTGGAATTATTCTTTATTTACGGATACGGATATACGCAATTATCAAAATGGAAATTTATATAATGGGTACCAGCTATTTGGCAACCACCAAATAGAAGTGTTAAATACCGGGGGTTTTTATTTTGCAGTATGGGCGCCCAATGCCACTGAAGTTTCTGTAGTGGGCCATTTTAATAACTGGCAAAAGGGCCAGCACCCATTGTATGTAAGGCTCGACAGTTCGGGTATTTGGGAAGGCTTTATCCCCAACTTTAAAAAAGCCGAAGCATATAAATATCATATAAAGGGATACAAAGGTGCATCTATTGATAAGGGAGATCCATATGCAAATTTTTGGGAGATGCGGCCAGAGACAGCTTCTGTTAGCTGGAACATGCAGTATGAGTGGGCAGATAATGCCTGGATGAAAAACAGGAAAAAGAGCAATGCCCTGGATGCAGCCTGGAGTGTATACGAAGTGCATTTGGCAAGCTGGATGCGCCCTGATAAAAATGATGAAGAAACCTACAACAGCTATCAGCAAATTACGGAGCGTTTAGTGCCTTACGTTAGTGAGATGGGTTTTACACATGTAGAATTTATGCCGGTAATGGAACACCCTTTTGATGGCAGTTGGGGTTACCAGGGCACAGGCTTTTTTGCACCTACTTCCCGCTTTGGAGTACCTGAAGATTTTATGGCCATGGTAGATGCTTTTCACCAGGCTGGCATTGGTGTTATTTTAGATTGGGTGCCATCTCACTTTCCTTATGATGCACATGGATTGTTTATGTTTGATGGTACACATACATACGAGTATGCAGATATGCGCAAAGGGTTTCATCCAGACTGGAACAGTTATATTTTTAATTATAAACGCGGCGAAGTAAAATCATTTTTAATAAGCAGTGCCAGGTTTTGGTTCGATTTATTTCACATTGATGGCATAAGGGTGGATGCGGTAAGTTCGATTTTACAACTCGATTATTCACGCAAGGAAGGAGAGTGGGAACCAAATGAATTTGGCGGCAATGGAAATATTGAGGCCATAGCTTTTATAAAAGAATTAAATGAAACCATTTACCGCGATTTTCCGGATGTACAGATGATAGCAGAAGAAGCAACCGACTGGCCAAAAGTAAGCCGGCCCACATTTCAGGATGGGCTTGGTTTTGGTATGAAATGGATGATGGGGTGGATGCATGATACATTGGATTATTTTAAAATGGATCCTTACTTCCGGCAGTTTCACCAGGATAAATTTACATTCAGCATGATGTATTTTTATGATGAAAACTTTATGCTGCCGCTTAGTCACGACGAAATTGTACATGGCAAAAGCCCCATGATAAATAAAATGCCCGGTGATGAATGGCAGAAATTTGCCAACCTTCGCCTGATGTATACCTATATGTTTACACATCCCGGAGCCAAATTATTATTTATGGGCGATGAGTTTGGCCAAACTACCGAGTGGAACTATAAAAGCGAATTAAACTGGAGCCTGTTGCAATTCGACAGCCACAAAAAATTGCAGGAATGCGTTAAATCATTAAATCATTTGTACAGCCGGCAGCCGGCTTTGCATCAGTTGCAGTTTAAAACGGAAGGTTTTGAATGGATTAATCTTAATCAGCGCCAGGAAGGTATTATTGTATTTAAAAGAAAAGGTAAAAATAAAGAGGACGATTTATTAGTTGTATTGAATATGGCCCCGGTTGTGCGAAGAGACTGGAAATTGAAAGTTGCAGGAAAATCAAAGTGGCAAGAAATTTTTAATAGTGATAGTGTTGACTATTGGGGTACTGGCGATGTATATAACCCTGATGTAAATGGCCAATTGTTAGAAAAAGAAGGGGACTTATATGAAATAAATATTCATCTTCCGGCGTTAGCTGGTATAGTATTCCGTTAATACGGGATATTTTTATGATAAATATTTAGTATGAAATTTTTTTCTTTATTAACAGCTATTTTTGGATTAATAAATACTGCATTTTCTCAGAATGCTGACAGCGCAAAAGTTTATTATCAAAAGGCCATTATTGAAAAAGATGCAAAACGTTATTTGGTAGCTTCTTCGTTATTTGAGAAAGCCATTAATTTTAATTCAAAGTATTCAGCCGCTTACCTTGAAGAAGGTTATGTGAATTTAGCCATGCATAAAACTGATGCTGCCAAAGGCTATTTTACTAAACTTTATCAATTAGATACTACTAACCTTGCGGCAATAAAAGAATTGACAGTTCTTTACTACGATTATCATCAATATCAAAAAGCTATAGAGTTTGCCAGAAAATGTAGTGGTTGTGCAAATACCGAAAGAATAATTGCCATGAGCAGTTACGAGCTGGAAGATTATGCGGCGGCTGTAAGTGGCTTGCTAAACGTAACCGCAAAAGACAGCACAGATGCCGAAGCATTTTATACTCTTGGCAGAGTGTATATCGACATGGAGGAATATGACAAGGCGGTTCCTTATTATGCAAAAGCTATTATATTAGACACCACAAAAAATGTATGGCAATACCAGTTTGGTATGCTGTATTATACCCTAAACGATTTTAAGCATGCTAAAGTTTTCTTTTGTAAAGCTGGCCAAAATGGTTACCCTGCAAGTAACGATTTTAACGAAAACCTCGGCTACGCCTATATTTATACCGGTGAATTTGAGAATGGAGAAAAATTGCTGTTGGCTATTGCTGCAAAAAAACCAGGTAACAAAGATATTTTCAGAGACATTGCCGAAGCTTATTACCGGCAAAAAAATTATGACAGGTCATTAAATTTTTGCCAGAAATTATTGGAGATGGATGCCAATGATGGTAAGGCCTTATACCAGGCCGGTTTATGCTTTCTAAAGAAAGGGCAAAAAGAAAAAGGAGAGGCAATGTGCGACCAGGCAATTAAAATGGATCCTTCTCTGACAAGCCTTCGGCAAAAGCAAGACGGTGGAATAGGGTTATAATTTCAGCATTTTTTATAATAAAATTATTATCCTTCTATTAAAGGATAACATTTCGTAATCTCCTGCAGATATTTCTTCACTAATGGTGTGCTTTCCCAAAATTCATTTCGCCGGCATTAATTGCGATGGGTAATAAATTCTCTTTAGCGGTATCGGGCAATGATATTCTGGGGAGTAAGCGCAGTAAGGATTATACGATTTATTAAAATCAATAAGTAGTGTGGTGTTAATTATTTGCCCAATGGTAAAATCAAGGTAACGCCCGCTTCCATAAGTTTTGTCGCCGGTAGTTAAATCAGTAAAGGGCACAAATAAATAATCAGCGTAGTCTTTTGATTTCCTCAAATCTTTTGATTGATAAACAAATAAATGCAGGCTTGTACCTTTGATGATGAAAGAAATTTTTCCATATTTAAAATAGTGATCTTTACCGTTGCCCGATGTTTTCATTGTAAAGCCAATGGTATCTGTTATCTTTTCAAAAACAGCATCTACGCGGTAGTTGCTGTCAACGCCAAAGAAGCTAAAATATTTTTTATCTTTCACCTTTACTACTTCGTGAGTATCGACATAATTTGTTTGATAGGTCTTAATTTCAGCGATATAATTTTTTTGACTATAAGAATATTGTGAACAAAAAGCCAGTGCAAAGAAGAAAATTTGTTTCATAAAATGAAGATAATATTTATTTGTGCTACCACCCAATTCTATGCTAAGTGTAACGCATGCAGGCATTACTGTAAAATTATTTAAGATATTACAAAACTTGCAAGTCAATTAAGTGTTGTAATTTGTAAACTAAAAACAAATAAAAATGAGCAATCAAAAAGAGTTGATGATAAAGATGGTAGTGGATGGCTGGAATGGACAGTTAGCCAGGGCCACAAAATTATTCAATGAACTGACAGATGAGCAAATCGAAAATGAAACAGCTCCAGGCAGAAATACCGGGACCTATCTTTTGGGGCATCTTATAGCTGTGCATGATGCTTTATTTCCATTATTGGGTATTGGAGAAAAATTGTACCCAGGCCTTGAAGAAGTGTTTATTAAAAATCCAGATAAGTCAGCCTTGGAAAGGCCTTCAATAAAGGAATTAAGAAATTACTGGAACGAAGTGAATCAGGAAATGCTGAAACAGTTTGGCCAGTTTACTGTTGACGAATGGTTACAAAAACACACAGCTATTTCAGAAGAAGATTTTTTAAAAGAGCCGCATCGAAACAGGTTAAATGTTTTAATCAGCAGAACAAATCACCTGGCATATCATTTGGGGCAAGTGGCTTATTTAAAAAAATAATGTAGTTGATATCTCCAATAAAAAAAATCCGTTCAGAACTAAGGCAGGCTTCCGAAGTTTTTAAAACTTTGGAAGCCTGAACAATATTTTGGACAATTCGCTTTTTTGCAAAAGGATTCAGCCAACGTTTATAGTAAAAAGTCCCGTTCAATAATTATTGAACGGGACTTTTTACAAAATGAAAATATGATTAAGCTCCTTTTGCAATCACCACTTTGTCAGTGTTGACAGCAGCAGGTTCAGTTAATGCTTTACTTTTTCCAAGATCAACCAATACCGGTGCAGCTACAAAAATAGAAGAGTAGGTACCGGTAATTACACCTATCAACATTGCAAATGCAAAACCTCTTGTTACTTCACCTCCAAAGATGAACAATATCAGGATGGTTAAAAACACGGTTAAGGAAGTCATGATGGTACGGCTCAATGTATCGTTGATGGCACGGTTAATAATAGAACCTTTTGTATCGCCTTTTTTAGCAGTGCGGCTATATTCCCTGATACGGTCAAAAACAATTACAGTGTCATTCATACTAAAACCAATTACCGTTAAAACCGCCGCAATAAAATGCTGGTCAATTTCTAACGGAAAGGGTACAATATTTTTTAGGAAAGAAAAAACAGCCAGTGTTACAAATACATCATGCAGCAATGCAAGTATTGTTCCAACAGAATATCTCCAGTCGCGGAAGCGCATAAAAATATACAGGAAGATAATGATCATTGCAAACAGCGTGGCCTTGATAGCTCCCTTTTTAAGTTCTTCCGAAATGGTGGGTTGTACTGTTTGGGAACCTTTAATATTGTTTTTGGCAAAATCAGCATAAGATACACCCGGTAATACTTTCTGTAATCCCTGGTATAGTTTCGTTTGAACAAGGCTATCCGCATTATCAACTCCCTTTTTGTAAGAAGTAGTGATATTTAAATGCTTACTATCGCCTACTGTTTTAATAACCGGAAAATCGCCTTCGAATGCATTTTTCAAATCGTCCCTTATCTCATCATTTTTTACAGCCTGTGGAAAAGCTACCGTATAGCTGCGGCCACCTTTAAATTCAACACCTTCGTGAAAGCCGTTAAAAAACGCACCAACACCCAGCAGTAAAACAACAATTGAAATACCATAAGCTACTTTTCTGTATTCAATAAACTTAAATTTTGCATGTTGAAAAACCCTTTTTGAAATAGGCGTAAAATAATTAAAGTGACGGTTTTTATTTGTCCAGAAATCGGTGATTAATCTTGATACTAAAATTCCACAGAACAGGGAAAGTACAATACCCAGCATTTGCGTTGTAGCAAAACCTAATACCGGGCCTAAACCAAATATAAATAATATAGCTGCTGTTAAAAAAGTGGTAACGTGGGCATCAATAACGGGAGCGAGTGAACGCTGGTAACCATCGTTTACAGCCTGGGGATACGATTTCCCTTTGGTAAGTTCTTCTTTAATTCTTTCAAAAATAATTACATTGGTATCTACCGCCAGGCCTACAGTTAATACTAAGCCGGCAATACCTGCTGCTGTTAACGTAAAGCCCATTGCGCTTAAAACGCCAATGGTAAATAATAAGTTTAATATCAAAGAAATATTAGCTACCCATCCACCAGTATTATAGTAAATAATCATTAATGAAAAAATTACTAAAAAAGCGATACCAAATGCCATCATACCGCCATTAACGGAAGCTTCACCCAATGTTGGGCCTACTACCTGTTCCGCAACAATTTTTGCTGGAGCATTGGTACGGCCCGATTTTAATATATTGGCAAGGTCCTGCGCTTCTTCAGGCGAGAACCTTCCGGAAATTTCCGTTTGTCCGCCTTCAATAGGCCCCATAACATTTGGGGCAGTATAAACAATATCATCCAAAGCAATGGCTACCGGCCTGTTTACATTATTTTTTGTAAGGTCGGCCCATTTTTTTGCTCCTGTTGAGGTCATATTCATTTTAATAGAAGGGGCGCCTTTTTCATCGTAACCCTGAAAGGCTTCTTCCACGCTTTCACCATCCATTGGCGCTTTTTCGCCACCAGCCAAGGTTTTAACAACATACACCGGAATATATTTAAAACCTTTTTCCGGGGTTTCTTCGGCACCTAATAATATTTTTGAATCAGTGGGGAAACCATTTCTAACTATATCAAGCGTAAGGTAATAATTGAGTGACGCAGTATCTTTTGCATGTGTAATAAAATTATACTGCCTGTTATATGGAATTTTTTCTGCCCTTATATCAAGCGGAGTCATTACTTCATACAAGGCGCTGGCATATTTGGCTTTCTTTGCAGAATCAGCAACACCGGAACTATCTGTAGTGCCACTTAAAAAAGAGGATAATGAAGCGGCGGCAGTTTCGTAACCCTTACCAATTTCATCAAGGTTGTACACGGCCCAAAATTGCAAGTTGGCACTTGCCTGCAAATATTTTCTTACCCTTTCTTTATCCGTTACACCCGCTAATTCAACTTGTATAATACCTTTATTTTCATCAAGATTAATATTAGGCTGTGCTACACCAAACTTATCAATACGTTTTAATAATATTTTGTACGTTTCGTTGATAGCGCCTTTTGCAGTAGTGCGGATATCGCCAATTACTTTATCATCACTATCCGTAACTTTTATTTGTTTGCCAGCACCTGCAAAAATTGAAGCTAATGGCGTTCCCGGATTTTGCTGTGCAAAAGCCTTGCTGAATAAACTTATATAATCTGCATTGTTGCCTACTTTTTGTGCAGTGGCAGTTTGCAAGGCTTTTACCAATGCAGGGTCTTTCGGATTATTGCTTAAAGATTTTATCAAGCCTTCCAGGCCAACTTCCATGGTTACACTCATACCGCCTTGTAAATCCAAACCAAGATTTAATTCGTTTTCTTTACATTTTTGGTAACTGGTACCTACAATAGGGTAAATACTTTTTTCCTTATTGCTATCAAGCAAATGCCTCATTCTTATTTTTACAAGCGCATCTTTATCTTCGCCCTTTGCATCAGGGTATTGAGATTTAATAATCTTTTCTGCCTGTGTTTTTACCTTTGCCTCGTAACTGCGTACCACCCAGGTGTATGATAATTCCCAGATAGAGATCAATGTTAATGCAATGGCAAAAAACCAAACTAAGCCTTTCAATTTCATAATTGGTTACTTTTAATAGCTATTTTGTTAATTTTTTAGAAGTTTGCAAAGATAGGGGAAAAACTGTATGAAGAATGTTAGCGTTTTATTTTAGATTTTTCACCATTTTACACTCTAAATAATGTTTATGATGTTTAAATATTTTTGGCTTTTAAGGGCATTTATTGCAACCTGTTTATTATGTTGTAATTATGTATATGCACAAAAATTAAACAAGGCAAAAGAATACAAAGCTGATACCATCTCTGTTGCTTTACCAATACCCATGCCCGACAAAAGTAAAACAGATAGTTTTATGGTAAACCTGTTGCAGCAATATCCGCAATATTTTGATAGTGTGCTTAAAAACCGCCAGCAATGGAATGTGCAAATAATTTACACACAAGTAGATAAGGGTGTTAATGGTGTTGCAGCATTAAAGGATTATTATTTTAATGTAGATAAGGATAAATATTTTTACCCTGCATCAACCGTAAAACTGCCGATATGTTTATTGGCTTTGCAAAAATTAAATGAATTAAAGCAAAAGGGTATTGATAGAAATACTACGATGATTACAGAACAGGCCCAGCAAGGCCAAACCGCTGTGTACAATGACCCTACAACTCCGGATGGTAAACCAACCATTGCGCATTATATAAAAAAAATATTGATGGTGAGTGATAATGATGCTTTTAATCGCCTGTATGAATTTTTAGGCAGGCAATACATCAATGATCAGTTACATAAAAAGGGATATGAGGATGTTCAGATACTGCATCGATTAGAGATTGCATTGTCGCCCCAACAAAATCGTACTACTAACCCAATCATTTTTTTGGACAGCAACAATAAGATAATATATAGCCAGCCGATGCAATATGATAGTGTAACCTATTCCAAAAGGCATGATTCCATGGGTACTGGTTATTACAGTGGCGATTCATTGATAAAAGGGCCAATGGATTTTTCTAACAAGAACAGGATAAGCCTGCAGGACTTACATAGTATTTTGTTAAGCGTACTATATCCTGAAAAAGTGACTGCTTCGCAAAGATTTAATATTACTGCCGACGACAGGAATTTTATACTGAAGTATATGAGCCAGTTGCCAACCGAAAGCGTTTACCCGCCTTATTCAGCCGACAGTGCTGCTTACTGGCCGGCATACTGTAAATTTTTATTATATGGTTCAGCAAAAGGGGAGCTTCCAAAAAATATCCGCATTTTTAATAAGGTAGGTGATGCCTACGGACAGTTGATTGACGTAGCGTACATTGTTGATTTTGATAAAAAAATTGAGTTTTTTTTATCAGCAGCTATTTATTGTAACAGCGATGGAATTTTAAATGATGACAAATATGATTATGACACTATTGGTTTTCCTTTTATGAAACAACTGGGCGAAGTAATTTATAAACACGAGCTTGGTCGAAAAAGAAAAGTTGAACCAAATTTATCCTCCCTGATTTTTGGTTATGATAAACCCCAATAAGTTTTAAACAGTTTCAAAAAATTCAATTGAAATAATAAAAAGATTTCACCAAAAATCATTTTTTCAACTTAGCGTTAATAAATGTTTGGTTTCTTGTAGATTTACATCTCTAAAATTAAAATACATGCATTTTTCTTCTTTATTAGATCGTTTTGCAGAACCTGAAACACTTAAAATGGCCAAACTGGGCCGTGAATTAAGAGCAAAAGGAGTAGACGTAATTGACCTTAGTTTGGGCGAGCCAGACTTTGATACACCGCAACATATTAAGGACGCAGCCATAAAAGCCATCAACGATAACTGGAGCCATTATACACCGGTAGCAGGTTTTGCAGATTTAAGGGAAGCTGTATGTACCAAGTTAAAAAGAGATAATAACCTTGACTATAAGCCGGAAAATATTGTTACATCAACCGGTGCAAAGCAAAGCCTGGCAAATGCTATTTTAGCCGTTGTAGATGATGGAGATGAAGTAGTGATACCAACTCCTTACTGGGTTACTTACTCTGAACTGGTAAAGATTGCCCGTGGGAAAGTAGTACAGGTAAGCACTTCGCTTGAAAGTGGTTTTAAAGTTACACCGGCTCAGCTGGAAGCGGCCATTACAGAAAAAACAACTTTGTTTATGTTTTCTTCACCCTGCAACCCATCTGGCGCCGTGTATAGTAGAGAGGAGTTGGAAGGATTGGCCAACGTGCTAAGAAAATTTCCCAACGTTTATATTATCGCCGACGAGATTTATGAATACATTAATTTTGTAGGCAAGCATGAAAGTATCGCACAATTTAGCGACCTTAAAGAAAGGATCATTTTGATCAATGGATTAAGCAAAGGTTTTGCCATGACGGGCTGGCGCCTGGGT
>JAYVZR010000461.1:0-8452 GCA_043783135.1 Ferruginibacter sp.
GGCCGGTGTCCCCACCGGCCACTTCTTAAGTTATAAGTTATTCCGAAAATTATTTTTAGACAGCTTCTTACAAGTTATAGAAAATCAATTGCCGGAAATTTGCTAACGTCCTATTTAAAATAATGTCCATGATAAAAAAAGATATTCCTTTTGCAGTAGAAATATATTCTTCATCCGAAGAATTAAATGATAGCGACAGCAAATTATTAGAACAGGCAAGAGCTATCACAAAGCAGGCTTACGCACCGTATTCAAGTTTTAATGTAGGTGCTGCGGCTATGCTGGCAGATGGAAATATAGTAACAGCCACCAACCAGGAAAATGCATCTTACCCGGTGGGCATTTGTGCAGAAAGGGTATTGCTTTCAGCTATTGCATCTCAATTTAACGGAGCAGCTATTATTACAATGGCCATCAGTTATGATAATTTAAAAGGCGAAAGTAAAAGCCCCATATCGCCCTGCGGTATTTGCCGCCAAAGCCTCGCCGAATATGAAGATCGCACTCATCAATCAATAAGAATTATTTTAAGTGGATTAACAGGGGAAGTGTATATCATTGAAAAAGCAAGTCACTTATTGCCTTTATCTTTTACTGCGGTAGATATGAAATAGCTAATACCGGTCAGACGGAGACCGTCAGACCGGTAGATTTAAAAAAGTGTTTGTACACCGCTTGCAAATTTTCCTTCATGTTCCAATAACCATCTTTTTCGCCACAGCCCGCCAGCATAGCCGGTTAAATCGCCATTGCTGCCTATAACTCTATGACAAGGAACCACAATACTTAATTGATTTTTACCATTGGTTGTACCAACAGCCCGTATTGCTTTTGCATCACCGGTTCTTTTAGACAGGTCGAGGTAACTGATTGTTTTTCCATAAGGAATCTGTAAAAGGCCTGCCCATATTTTTTGTTGAAAAGCAGTACCGGTTTGTTGAATAGGGAAATCAAATATCCTTCTTGTGCCTTCAAAATATTCGTTTAATTGTTGCCGGCATACGGCGATAAGTTCATCGCTTTTACCCATTTCCATAAGTAATCCAGCATCCTGCTGCAGCCTCTTCTTTTCATCTATAAAAAGCAAAGCAGTAATAAATTTATCTGTTGATTCAATTAAAATAGAACCAATAGGGGAGCGATATACAGAAGATGATGTAGACATAAAAATATATTGATAAATTTAAATGAATTAATATTGCCAAACTAAAAAAAATCGATTTCTTTGATAAAGGAAATGCAGTAAATATGAGTATAGTTAAAAGTGACACGAGGTTTATGGAAAAAGCAATGAATGCTATTGCAGATCCATGCAGGTTATCTATTCTTCAGGAAATATCCAATAAAGGTGAAATATGTTGTGGAGATGTACAGCAGCTTACAGGGCTTTCTCAACCTACCTGTTCCCATCATATAAAATTATTATCAGATAGTGAACTGGTGACTTGCCGCAAAGAAGGCAGGAACCATTTTTTTACATTGAATAAAGATAATTTTAAAAAAGTAAGCATTTTTTTAGAACGCTTTTACACCGTTTAGCCAACACTGCAGCCATTTGTAACGGGTTGTGAAGGGTGCAGCAATACCACTTTGTTATGCTGGTTATAAACACCCAGTACCAGGCATTCACTTACAAAATTTGCAATTTGCCTGGGTTTAAAATTAACCACGGCAATAACCTGTTTACCGATTAATTCTTCCTTTGTATAAAGAGCAGTTATTTGTGCCGATGATTTTTTAATGCCCAATTCACCAAAATCGATGGTTATCTGGTATGCCGGTTTGTTTGCCTTTGGAAAATCGGCTACTGCTACAATAGTACCTGACCGCATATCTATTTTTTCAAAATCATCCCAGGTAATCATTTCACTATTTTAATTGTACAATAATTTTGTAGAAGTTGTTTGAGTTAACAAATGCAACAACCCCGTCAGCGGTTGAAAACCCTGACGGCGGTTGTCGCAGAGACTTTAAAAACTTGCGCAACCGCTGACAGCCTGTTCCTATTTTTCGGAAGGGCTGATAGCCGCCATCAGGGTTTACCTGATAAATATTTTAGTTGCATAATAATTTTGTAATATTGAAAATTAAATAATTTTTTATGGTATTACAAATAAAAGAGGCTGATATTAGTGATGTAAAATATGTAGCGCCATTATTTAATGCTTACCGGGTTTTTTATAAGCAGGCAAGTGATATGGCGGCGGCAACCAATTTTTTGTATGAAAGAATTTTCAAAAAAGAATCAACCATTTTTATTGCTTTTATCGATGAAGAAGCTGTTGGGTTTACGCAATTGTACCCTATTTTTTCATCAGTGTCATTAAGGCCTGCACTGCTCTTGAACGATTTGTTTGTTGCTGAAAATGCCCGTCAGCAGGGCATTGCAAACGCATTGCTAAACAAGGCAAAAGAATATGGCAATAAAACCGGTGCAAAATGGCTGTTGCTTGAAACTGCCTTCGATAACTATAATGCACAATCTGTTTATGAAAAAAATGGCTGGATAAAGCAGACCGGTTTTTTCTACCAGTTTTCTTTATCCAGCCAAAGCTATTTAAGATAAGAGCGTAAAAACCAAGCCATCTTTTCATGCTTTTCCATAAGGCCGGTAATAAAATCCGCATTGCCTGCATCTTTATATTTATCAGTAAAAATATCGATATGCAATCTTAAAAAACGAATGATTGCTTCATGGTCATCCAGTAAATTTTTCAATTGTTTTTGCTGATCGCTGGTATACTGCTGTTCTACCAACTGACTTTGTTTAATAAAATCAGTTAACCTTCCCTGGGCATAGTGGCCAATTTGCCTTACTCTTTCTGCAATTTCATCAATTGATTCATCAATAGCAGTATATTGATTTTCAAAAAAGAGATGCATTTCCATAAAATTGGACCCCTCAATATTCCAATGATAATTCCTGGTTTTGGTATAAAGCAGGTATTCATCTGCCAGGATATTATTTAAAATGCCCGAAACTTCCTTTGAATTTTTATCTGAGAGGCCAATATTTGCTTTCATTGTATAATTAATTTATAAGTATAACAACAAGATACTTATATTGTTCTTATGATTATAAATAATAGTCAAATTTAATTATGTGCAAATAGAGGAAAGTTGTTCGTGAATATTACGAGGGACTGATTGGCATATCTCAAATCATTCATCTAATAATTTTACAATAGCCAGCAGCTCATTCACCTTATAGCGGTTACGGTCATCATCAAAACATTTACTCAGTTCTTCCAGCAAAAATTGTATAATGCGTTTATTATCCATCTGCTTAAAATAAGAAGTAGCAGGAGGTACATTGATACGTTTAAAATAGCCTTCAATATCTTTATGAGAATAAATTTGCCCGTTTAACGGATCAATATAAAAAATTATTTTTTGCGATGAATGGCTGATGGGGTTCATAAACTCATACTGCAAATCAAAATAACCCAATATAAACTGCCGTGGAATATTGATGGCTTTTACAGGAATGTCCAGTAACTCACACAACACCAAATAAATAATGCCGTTGCTGATGGCATTGCCCTTTTTTGCTTCGAGTGTTTTATTAATTAAAAAATCTTCCGGTTGGCTGTAAGCAATTTCAACACCCTTTAGTTTGTAATAATTATAGAGGATACTGGTAAGTACGTTTATTTTTTCAAGTGGGGTAAGGTAATTATTGAGCTCGAGCCAGATATTGCGGCGCATCTTCTCAATTTCCTGTAATGCCTGTAGGGCCTGCATCTCAGGATAATGATATTGAGCAGTTAATAAGGAACCCTGGAGTAATTCGCAGCTTCCGTTCTTCCAATTTATAAAATCGTTGCTAAGGTCGCGGAAGTGTAGTTTATGTATCAGCAATTCAATTCTTTCCTGCACATCTTCATTAGGTGTATTTTCCCAAAGGTCTTCCAGGTTTGGAATAATGGCTTTGCCAAAAGAAATTATTTTATCGCTCACCGTACTGTAAACATCAGTATCCGGGTCGTCTATTAAATGAAAAAGTGCTGATATCTCTTTGTTTTCTATCAAGGTTTTTTATTTGTAATTGAAATTCGTTAAATGTGGTAATATAAAGAAGTTAAAATTTTCCACAGGTGTGTGATTAACTTTTTAAATGCACCAAAATAGCGGGTATTAGTTTTTTACGAGGTGGCCAAGGTCGGCATCAAAAGACAAAAAGCTGGCAAGGAGGGTATCAAATAATACCTGTTCTGAATTTTTAAAAACCCGTTTGGGGATAATGATGGCTTCCAGAGAACTATAAAATAGAAAATAGTAATTGTTGTTTTCCTGCTTTTTTGTAAAAGCGGGCCAATGGTATTTTCGTTCGCTGTATTCATCCTGTAATAAAATACCTGTTTCGGCAACTGTAACTGTTGTAGATATAAAAATAGAAGCATTTTCAGGGTCATCACTTATATTTTTTGCCTGTTGCCTGATAGAAGAGCGTACACCTGTTATAGCCACAACGGAAGTGAGTAAAATAAAACTAATAACAATAAAGGCAAAAATACTGCTCCTGTCAAATAAGCCTGTATAGAAAAATACTGCGGTAAATAAAACAATGGTTCCCATCTGTTTCAGATAGTACAAGCTTCTTTTCTTCCGTTTTTCGGGAGCGTCCCAGGTTACAAAAATGTAGTAATTATTATAATCTTCTTTAGTAAGGGCGTAGTGTAAAGTCAGCATAACGGGAATGTCTGATTTGTTGATGTCTGATGGCTGATTTTGAGAACTATAATGTTTGCATCAGTTAATTTTTAAACGTTAGGTAGGTGGTATTTAGTATCAACAGGCTATATAAATTACTTGCCATAAAGTTTTAAGATTGATAATGGGGCGGTTTTTTTGCAGGAAAAATCATATCAAATATTTTAGTGGAGATGTTGGATATAGTTATTTATCAATAATCTCATCCTTTAACTTTATTAATATTTTAATTTGATTCACAGTCAGGTCAAGGGCATACATATTAACCATCATTGGTCTCATTGATCCTCCCTTATATTGAAAATCAATTATACTTATTGTACTATTACGAAAATTAAGAAAGTCATTCTCGGATTTAATAATAGCTTTTTTTTGAGCTTTTAATTGTATTAAATATTCCTTTTGGTCATTGTCGGTTGTATCTTTAAACTCTTTTAATTCATTCTTATATTGTCGGTCAATATATTTAATTAATTTCTTGTAATAGTAGTTTAAAATGCTGTCTGCAATTTGAAACTTTTCACCGCTACAAATATTCATTTCCATCTGCGTCATCAATGAGTCGCATCCAGTTTCCCATGGAGGGTTTTTGAAGTTTATCTGAGCTGTAGACGTCAAGTAAAAACAAAGAGTAATTATTGTCGTGAAAAATATTTTCATTAACATATATCGGATAAGTATTTGAGTGGTAGGGGTAACACTGATTGAAAAATCTCTTATACTTGTAAGTGCTTTTTCAATATAGATTTACTTGTATGAATTATTTTTAAATGTAATGAAAAGTTGCTGTCAATAAATATAAGCAACCAATTGTAAACATTTTTTTTAAATAATTGCAGCGATAAAACTAACAGATTTCGAACAGCACAAATCAGCTATCACCAAATCAGACATAAAGAATTATTTTTTCTTCTTTACCGCCGCCTTCTTTGTAACTGCTTTCTTTTTTACAGTGGCTTTTTTATCAAAGGCTTTTGGTTCCTGTGCAACAATCATTTTTTTTACTTCATCCAGCTCAATAACGGCAAGTTCTTCAGGGGTATATTTTGCATTGGCTTTATTTAACCCAAGCTTCAGCATTTTTTTGCCAAAGCGTATAAATGCGCCCCAGCGGCCATTTTCAATCGCTATCTTTTCTTCTGGCCATTGCCGGATAAACCGGTTGGCTTCCTTTTCCATTTTTTTCTCTATCAGTTCATTGCAATCCTGTTGGGTAAGTGTATCAAAATTATATACCCGAGGAATATTAATAAACAAATCGTTCCATTTAATAAAGGGGCCAAAGCGGCCCTTTCCTTTTGTAACAGGCTTTTCATCATACATTGCAATAGGTGCATCTTCTTTTTGCCGGGCCATAATAATTTCAATGGCTCTTTGCTGTGTTACCGACCAAAGGTCTTCACCTTTTGGTATAGATACAAATTGTTCTCCCCATTTTACATAAGGCCCAAAGCGGCCGATATTTACACTTAATTCAAGGTTTTCATATTCGCCTAAACTTAATGGAAGTTTAAATAATTCCTGTGCTTCTTCCAGTGTAATTGTTTCGATACTTTGTCCGGCTTTTAATTTTGCAAACCGTGGTTTTTCCTCATCGGTCTGACTGCCAATTTGTACCATTGGCCCATAGCGGCCCATGCGTGCGGTTATTGGTTTACCATCTTCGCTTACGCCCAGCATTCTTTCACCAACTGCACGTTCTGCTGTTTCCAGCGTGTGTGCCACACCGGTATGAAATGGAGTATAAAAACCTTCCACCATTTTACTCCATTGCATTTTCCCATCTGCTATTTCATCAAATTCTTTTTCAATATTTGCAGTAAAAGAGTAGTCCATAACCTTGGTAAAATGCTGGTTTAAAAAATCAGTTACTACCAGGCCAAGATCGGTAGGAAACAATTTTGATTTTTCGGCACCGGTATTTTCCTGCTCCATCATTTTTTGGATGGCATCATTTTTTAGTTTTAAAATTCTATAGGTTCTTTTTACACCTTCCTTATCTTTCTTTTCTACATAGGTTCTTTTTATAATGGTAGAAATAGTTGGGGCATAAGTACTCGGCCTTCCAATGCCTAATTCTTCCAGCTTCTTTACCAGTGAGGCTTCTGTGTATCTTGCAGAATGTTTTGTAAATTTTTCAGTGGCCGTCATTTGGTTGAAATCAAGCGACTGGCCGATTGTTAAATCAGGCAAGCGGCTTTCTCCTTCTTTTTCATTTTCTTCCTCTGTATCCTCATCAGTACCTTCCATATACACTTTTAAGAATCCGTCGAATTTTAATACCTCACCTGTAGCGGTAAGTTCTTCATTACCTGCCTGTCCGGTAGGCAGGTTGGTGCTGATTTTTATTTTGGCAGTAGTTTTTTCCAGTTCTGCATCGCTCATTTGTGAAGCGATGGTACGTTTCCATATCAATTCGTACAGGCGGCTAAGCTCAGCATCCTTTACCGTAGAATTTTCCATGTAGGTTGGCCTGATAGCTTCATGTGCTTCCTGGGCACTTTCATTTTTATTTTTGTATTGGCGTACCTGTATATATTTATTTCCGTAAGTTTTAGTTATTGTTGTTTTTATAGCATCCATGGCTGTTTCGCCCAGGTTTACGCTATCGGTACGCATGTATGTTATCTTTCCGCTTTCGTATAATTTCTGCGCCAGCAACATGGTTTTTGCAACACCATAACCTAATTTTCTGCTTGCTTCCTGTTGCAGTGTACTGGTTGTAAAAGGCGCTGCAGGCGTACGTTTGCCTGGGCGTACCTGAATGTCATTAACGGTATATTTTGCGCCTATGCAGGTTTTTAAAAACTTTTCTGCACCTTCCTCTTCAGTATATTTTCCACCTTCTGCTTTAAACGAAACTGTTTTGTTATTTAAATCTGTTGCAGCTAAAGAGGCTTCTATTTTAAAACTTCCAATAGCCGAAAACTGGTTGATCTCCCTTTCCTTTTCTGCAATTAATTTTACCGCAACGCTTTGCACACGCCCTGCACTAAGGCCGCCGCTCATGCCAATCTTTCTCCACAACACCGGACTCAATTCAAAACCCACCAGCCTGTCAACAACCCTTCTTGCCTGTTGGGCATTTACCAGGTCCATATTAATGGTACGTGGGTTTTTTACTGCTTTTTCAATGGCAGGCTTGGTTATTTCATGAAAAACAATACGCTTGGTTATTTTTGGATCAAGGTTTAAAACTTCTGCCAAATGCCAGCTTATACTTTCTCCCTCACGGTCCTCATCCGATGCCAGCCAAACTTCATCGCTGCTTTTAGCGAGGCTTTTTAATTCTTTTACTACCCGTTCTTTATCAGCAGGAACTATATACTTAGGCTTAAAATTATTGTTGATATCAATGCCCATATCATTTTTTTCAAGGTCACGGATATGGCCAAAACAGCTTTTTACCTGAAAATCTTTTCCTAAAATTGCTTCAATGGTTTTTGCTTTTGCGGGGGACTCAACTATTAACAGATTTTTCGCCATAATTTATTTTTTGCTTTTTCCCTGGTAAAAGGGCATCGGCAGATGGGGGTTTATAAACCTCATTACCTGGTAAAAACAGGTACCGAGGAGATGAATCATTTTATTTTACTGGCATTTATCGTTATAGAAAACCGTTGTAGTAAAGGGCCGGACTCAATTGTTTGTGATTACAATTTGTTTAATTCCTTTCCATCAAAACACTTTTTATGCGTGCATTTCAAATTGTCGCTTTTGGTTTCGGCCGGTGGGGACA
>JAYVZR010000462.1:0-21224 GCA_043783135.1 Ferruginibacter sp.
AACCCCAGCCTTAAGGCTGGGGTTATTGAAGCCTGTTGTTCACCGGGCTTTTAGCCCTGCTATAGGTTATACAGATTGGGAATTGAAAATTGAAATTACAGAAATTCTTTACAGGATAAAGGGAGCGGCAACCGCATCACTAAAAAAGTTATACAAAATGTACAACACATTTTGTATAACTTTTTTATAATCTCATCATCACAACACAGCAGGCAGTTTATCCATTTCAGATAAAGATTTGCAGCGAGGAACAATTGTCGATTTGTAAAAATATTTTTGTTGATAAAAGCCAACCTGCCAATTAAGGTTTTAAAAAAAATGGCAATATTGTCGAAAAAGTATCTGAATTGGATAAAAGAATATTTTTTTACCGTAGCTAAATTTAAATAAAGTCTTTAATTTTATTCTGCCATTACTTAATGCTTATTAAACATCCATTGCTTGTCAAATTCTTCAATTGATAATGAAAAATTGCTGCTCTTAAAAGTGGCTAAAGGAGACGAAAATGCTTTCGCACAACTTTTCAAAACCCACTATAATCTGCTGGGTAGTTTTATCATGCGTATTACCGTGTCGGAATTGCTCACCCAGGAGATAGTACAGGATGTATTTTTAAAAATATGGGTCAACAGAATTGCATTGGCTGAGATAGATTGCTTTAAAGCCTACCTGCTGGTAGTTTCAAGAAATCACACCCTTAATTGTTTAAAACAAATTGCCAGGGAAAATAACCGTAAAAAAGAATGGGTCAATTCAGTATTACGCAATGCATCCAATGATGTGGAGGAAATGGATACAATTGATAGGGGTAGCCTGATTGATGAAGCCGTAACACTTCTTCCCCCGCAACAAAAAAAAGTATATACCTTAAGCAGGAGAGACGGATTAAAGCAGCAGGAGATAGCGAGAGAGCTAAATATTTCTCTTGAAACCGTAAAAAAACACATGGTGCTTGCATTACGGTTTTTAAAATATCATATCCGTACAAATATCAGTCTGTTTTTATTATTTATGTTTTTTTAAGAAAAACTGAAAATTCTTTCCTTTCCATTACCTCCTTCTCAAATTTATATTGTCTTAATTAGTGTACAGCCTTAAAAGGTTTTTAAAGTACGCCAAACTATTTATGAGCGAATCAAGGCTGAGTTATTTATTCCAGGCTTATTTCAATAAAAGTGCTACAGCACAAGAGCGTAATGAATTGATGGAATTGGTGGCTAAAAGTAACAATGATGAGGAGCTTAAAATACTGATGGCTGAAGCATGGTCAACATTTAACAGCCAAAGCAAAATATTTAGTGAAGGTATAGGTGATGAAATGCTATCAAATATTTTACAAAAAGATAAAGAAGATTTTAATACCCCGGTTATTGAAAAATATAACCCATCTTTTAAATGGATGCGTATTGCTGCAGCCGCAGCGCTGATTATAGCTGTTGCAGGAATTAGTTTTTGGTTTCAAAAAAGGCAACCTCAGCAACCAATTGCGCAAGCAAAAAAAATTATAACTCCAGTTTCAAAACCAATTACACCTGGTGGAAACAAAGCGGTGCTTACATTGGCTGATGGATCCAATATTATTCTTGATTCAACACACAAGGGCGAATTGGCAAAGCAGGGCAGTGTTAAGGTTATTAAGCTAAACACCGCAACTGTTGCTTACAGCAACGCAAAAGAAAACAGCAAAGAAATTGTTTACAATACATTGTCTACCCCCAGCGGCGGTCAATACCAACTGATATTGCCTGACGGTACCAGGGTTTGGCTGGATGCTTCTTCCTCCATACATTTCCCCACTACATTCCAGGGAAAGGAACGTAATGTAACCCTGACTGGTGAAGCTTATTTTGAAGTGGCTAAAAATGCAGATATGCCTTTTAAAATAACTGTAAAGGATATGGTAGTAGAAGTGCTGGGAACCCATTTTAATGTAATGGCTTATGAAGATGAAAGTTCAATGAACACAACATTGCTGGAAGGTTCGGTAAAAATAACCAAAGGCGGAGTAAATAAAATGTTGGTACCCGGGCAGCAATCTGTTATAAATAATACAGGCAAAATAAATATTGTAAATGCAGATATAGACGAAGTAATGGCCTGGAAAAATGGCCTGTTTCAATTTAATGCTTTCGATATAAAAAAGGTAATGCGTCAAATTTCAAGATGGTATGATGTTGAAGTTGTTTATAAAAATGAAATACCATCTGCTCATTTTACCGGGATGATCAGCAGGAGCAATGATATTTCACAAGTTTTAAAAATCATGCAGTCCGGCGGTGTACGGTTTAGAATTGAAGGGCGAAAAGTGATTGTTATTTAGTAACCGGGTAAATTAAAATATCAATAACAAAAAAATAAAGAATTAATAAATTTTAAATAAGGATTTCCCAAAAAAACCAGGAACGTTTGCGGCGCCCCTGGAAAATATTTGGTTCATCCAGAAATAAACGGGAATGATTGCTAATGTTTAAACCAAACTTCACAAAAGTATGAAAAAATCGTGTTTGTTACGTTACCTGAACCCGGGTAAGGTAATCACCAAAAAAACATTGCTCGTTATGAAACTGACAGCTGTTTTATTATTTGTAGCCTGCCTTAATGTATGTGCCAACTCAGAGGCACAAAGCATTACTATCTCCCAGAGAAATACTACGCTGGAAAAGGTTTTTAAAGAAATTCACAAAAAAACCGGCTACCAGTTTTTTTACCAGGATGAGCTGTTGCAACAGGCAAAAAAGTTCGACATTAATGTAAAAGATGCATCTGTAGAGCAGGTACTTGATCTGTGTTTTAAAGATCAGCCGCTGGTGTTTTCCATTACAGAAAAAGCCATTACTATAAAGAGTAAAGCAGAAACAGATGTTTCAACAAACATCCCTGTTCCGCCAATTCAAATTAAAGGAAAAGTAACAGATCAGGCCGGTAAACCACTTGCTGGTGTAACGGTTTCTGTAGCAGGCCAAACGGGTGGAGTAAGTACAAACGAGAGTGGCGATTTTTCTATTACGGCTCCCGACAATGCTGTTTTAACTTTTAGTTATGTAGGCTATAAAACAGTAACAGAATCGGTAAAAGGTAAAACCAATATGTTAATAACCATGGCTGTAAAAGTATCATTGCTGGATGACATGGTTATTATTGGATATGGTAAAACAAAGCGTTTAAATCTTACCGGTGCTCAAACATCCATTTCAGCCAAAGACATGGACAGAACTGTCAACACTACTATTGAGCAAGCTATACAGGGTAGGTCTGCCGGGGTTTATGTAACTCAAAATTCAGGACAACCCGGTGGGGCAATGTCAGTAAATATAAGGGGTGTCAGCTCTATTAATGGAAGTACAGAACCATTGTATGTGATAGATGGAGTGCAAATTCCGGGCCAGCCAGTTTCTTTTGGAGGACAAAGTTCTGCCAACCCGTTATCGGGTCTCAACACTGCAGATTTTGAAAATGTAGAAATATTACAGGGGCCATCAGCAACAGCAATATACGGTTCAAGAGCAACCAATGGTGTTGTTTTAATTACTACCAAACGCGGTAAAGCTGGCGATACTAAAATATCTTTTGGTATGCAGTATGGCGTTCAAAAACCTCCAAAACATATGGATGTAATGGATCTTAGCCAATATGCAGAGATGGTAAAGCAATTTCATAAAGTAGCCGGGGGTCAAACACCTTCCGAATTTTTAGACCCCAGTTTGTTAGGTAAAGGAACAAACTGGCAGGATGAATTATTTAAAGATGCCCCCATGGCCAATTATCAATTGAGTCTTAGCGGCGGAAATGATAAATCTACTTATTACCTGGCAGGTGAATATTTTGACCAGGATGGGGTTGCTTTAGGATCAGGGTTTAAAAGGTATAGCGTACGCTTTAATTCTGATATTAAACCTTTGAAATGGCTTTCGTTAGGTACCAACCTTAGTTTTAATCAAACAAAAGAGGTGCTTACTACCAGCCAGGAAAATGTTATTGCAGATGCATTGCAGTTAACACCTCAGGTGCCGGTTAAAAACCTTGATGGTACATGGGGTGGCGGCGATATTATAAATGGTGCTAACCTGTATGCACCGGTTAATCCAATTGCCATTGCAAATCTTAAAACAAATACTTTGGCGAGAAGTCAATTTTTGGGAGGATTAAATCTGGGTATATACATCACAAAGGACCTTACTTTCAGAACCACGTTTAACACCAATATTGGTTATTCTAATTCAGTATACTACCAGCCTACTTACGCAATTGGATGGGCTATTAATGCAACAGCCTCCTTAACAAGCGGAACTGGTAAAAACATTTATTGGAACTGGAACCAATTGCTGGAATATAATAAGCAGCTAGGAAAAAATAATTTTAGTATAATGGCCAGCCACGAGGCACAGGAATCTAATTGGGAAAATGTATCGGCTACAAGAACCGGCTTTCTTACCAATGATATTTTTGATTTGAATGCCGGTGACCCTACCACTGCAACAAACAGCGGCGGATCAGGCAAGTGGGGAATGGAATCATATCTTGGAAGGGTTAATTATAATTACGATAACCGTTATTTGCTAACAGGTACAATCAGGGCAGATGGTTCTTCCAATTTTGGTGCTGATAATAAATGGGGTTATTTCCCTTCGTTAGCAGTAGCATGGCGGGCATCACAGGAAAAGTTTTTTCATGTTTCGTGGATAAGTGAATTGAAACTACGCCTTGAAACCGGTGTTACGGGTAACCAGGGCGGTGGCGGCGGAATTTATTCTCCGTTAAGCACAGGCGCTACTCCAACAGGTACAGGCTTTTTACCATCAAGGTATAGCAACCCCGGATTACAATGGGAAGAAACAAAAGCAAATGATATTGGTATTAATGCAGGATTTATAAAGAACAGGATACAGTTGGAGTTTGATTATTTTGTAAAAAATACCAACAATCTTTTAATGGATAATCCATTACCATGGTACATGGGTACAAATGGTACCGGGGCCGTAGGATCGCCTACTGTAAATATTGGCGAGCTTCAAAATAAAGGATGGGGATTAACACTTACTACAATAAATGTTGCAAACAGAAATTTTAAATGGGAATCAAATTTAAATTTCTCTGCTTTTAAAACAACTATTAACAAATTTTATTCAGATGCATCATTTGTAAACCGTACTTCATGGTGGTTAAATGATTGGACACAGCAGTCTGCTGTAGGGCAGGCTCCATGGATGTTCAGGGGGTATATTGAAGATGGTTTATTTCAATCGAAAGAAGAAATCAGTAAAAGCGCAGTACCGGTTGATAACAATGGCCACAGGCTTCCAATTGAAGATTTGGCAAATGGTATAAATGGCATATCTGTGGGCGATGTTAAATTTAGAGATATCAGTGGGCCTAACGGTAAACCGGATGGCATAATTGATACGTATGATGAAACCAATATTGGTAACCCATGGCCTAAGTTATTTGGTGGGTTTACAAATACTTTTACTTACAAAAATTTTGATCTGAGCGTTTTCATTATCGGAACTTTTGGAAATGATATTTATAACTATATCGGTAAAATAAATACTAACCCGAACAACATCAATATATCCAGAAATTTGCTTGTACATGCAATGGATTATGCAAAGCCAATTACAAATGAACAAGGACAATTAGTGTTGGCAAACCCCGATACTGATGTGCCAAGAATATCTTACGGGCCTAATGGAAACCAAACACGTGCTACCAATAAATGGGTAGAGGATGGGTCGTTTGTACGTCTTAAAAACATCTCCCTTACTTATAACCTGCCAGCTAATTTTCTTGCTCAACAAAAATTCTTAAAAGGTGTAAGGGTTACCATCAGTGCACAGAATGTTGTAACCTGGACCCATTACTCGGGGATGGATCCTGAAGTTGGATCTTATGTAGGAAGGGATACAAGCCCTTCTAACCAGGCTGTGGGCCTTGATTACGGACGTTATCCATTAACCCCTATCTATACATTTAACCTGGGTATAAATTTTTAAAATTATGAAAATGAAAAATTATAAACGTTTATATAATTGGTTAGCCATATTGCTTCCAATCATCTCATTAACAGCCTGCTCAAAAACCTTTCTTGAAAAGCCACCAACTGATGCAATTGTTGACGCCAATTTTTATAAAACCGATGAACAGGTTTTGGCAGGTACAGCATTACTGTATAGTAAAGTATGGTTTGATTACAATGATAAAGCATCTTATAATCTTGGTGATTTTAGAGCGGGTACTGCCTTCTCTGCTTACAACGACAGGGGTAATGTACTTTTTAATACAACCGGTAATACACCTGAAAATGGAGCTTCATGGAGATCGTTCTTTATAGTAGTAGGGCAGTCAAACCTGGCAATAACAAACATTAATAAGTATGCTGGTTCCGGAGTTAGCCCCGATGTTAAAAAAATGGCAATTGCAGAAGCAAGGTTTATGCGGGCATTGGCCTATCGCTATTTAGTGATGAACTGGGGCCCTGTTCCAATTATTGAAAATAACCTTGCATTACTTTCTGATACCAGTATCAGCAGAAATACAGAAACAAGTGTTTGGAAATTTATTACCAAAGAAATGCGTGAGGTGGCTGCTGATTTACCGGAAACCCCACTTCGCCCCGGACGGCTTACCAAATGGTCTGCAGAAGGGATGTTGGCCCGTTTTTATCTTACAAGAGCTGGTGTAGGATCTAATGGCTCCGGTGCAAGAGATCAGTCTTTTTTAGATAGTGCAAAATATTATGCTGAAAGGGTAATAAAGAATAGCGGCGCTTCTTTATTAAAAAATTACAGCCACTTATTTCTTTTTCCGTATGATAATAATTCAGAGTCTTTGTTTTCACTGCAGTGGGTGTATTCACCTGGTGCATGGGGTACACAAAATTCTACACCGGCTTACCTGGCATATAGCCCAGACATTGCCAATGGCGATGGATGGGGCGGTGATAAGGGAGCAACCTGGTGGATGATGAAACAATATGATGGCTTTGTTGCCAATGCAACCGATGATACGCTGAGAGGAAGAACATTGGATCAGAGGCTGAAAGCAACTTTCATGTTGCCTGGCGCAGATTATCCGGAAATAACACAAACCATCCCGGGGGGAAAACAAAAATTAATATTTCCTTTTACCGGCACCGACAATAATTTTTTAAGTATTAAAAAATATGTAACAGGTAAAGCTGAAGATGTGGGCGGACAATCTGCCTCGCAGTATTATGGTAACGATACTTACATGATGCGCTTATCGGAAATGTACCTTATTTATGCAGAAGCAACACTAGGAAACGGCGCTTCTACATCCGACACAAAAGCACTGGAATACTTTAACAAAGTACACATGCGTGCAGGCTTGCCCGAATTTATTTTACCACTTACAGCCGATGTAATTTTTAAAGAAAGATTTGTTGAATTTGCTGTAGAATCAATGGCCTGGTACGATTTGGTGAGTTTACATTACTACAATAAAAACAAAGCGTATTCAATTTTAAATTCGCAGGACAGGGGTTTATTTTTTACCGCTCCTGATAAATTTCCAAATCCAACGCAATGGACAATTTCAAAAACACCATGGGCAACAACAGACAGGATAATAAATGCAAATGATGGAAATTTTTTGCTTCCAATACCATCAGCAGAATTAAGCCAGGCGCCTAACCTGTTAAAACCACCGGTAGATTATTAATACAGCTAAACACAATTGTTTTTTTAAATACACAGCAATTATGAAAAAAATATATAAATCAATACTGTTACTTACTATGGCAATTGCAATAGCAGGTATTTATTCCTCGTGTCAAAAGGAAGCGGCACTTCCTAACGATGGTGTACCACGTATAAGATATGTACGTATTACGGAACCAACATCCTCCGACTCTTTATTAGTTGCTGCAAACCAGGGAAACTTGGTTGCCATTATTGGTGAAAATTTGCAGAGTGCCGTTGCGATTTGGTTTAATGATCAAAAAGCGTCATTAACACCAACCTATATTACCAGCACCAGTATCCTGGTGAGTGTTCCATCTAAAATACCACAGGTTATTACTAATAAACTTAAAATTATATTTTCAAACAACGACAGTTTGCTGTATGATTTTAAGGTGCAGATCAGTAAGCCGTTAATAAAATTAATGGATTGCGAATATGTTGCAACAGGCGATGTTGCTACTATTAACGGTGATTTTTTTTATAAGCCACTTACAGTAAGTTTTGCAGGAGGAGTGGTAGGCGAAGTGGTATCTGTGGAAGATAAAATAATAAAAGTAAGAGTGCCGGAAGGTGCCCAGCCCGGACAAGTTACCGTTAAAACAAATTTTGGTGAAACCAAATCAGACTTCTGGTTTAGAGACAACAGAAATATTTTTATAAGCAGTGATCCCTATACCGGATGGTGGAATGAATCATATGTTGTAAAAATCCCTGGCGCAGGAGACCCACCTTTAATTAATGGGAATTATATCCGTGTTAAAAAAGCAATAGGCTCCTGGTCGTGGAACGAAGTTGCAGGTGGGCCGCCAGATGCAATGGGAGATATAAGTAAGAATGTGCCGGATGAAGCGATCCTGAAGCCATCTGATTATAACCTGAAATTTGAGTTAAATACAATGAAGCCTTACAATGGTAATGTACTAAAAATTAATGTGGGCCTTGCTGACGGTTTCAATAATGACGAATACAGGTGGTTTCCGCCATACGATACCAAGGGCCAGTGGCAAACGGTAACTATCCCTTTTGAAGATATCGCTAAAAGTTACGGGGCTCCGCTTACAGTAAGTGCAAAGGGATATTATACCCGGTTGTTATTTCATGGTCCCGGCGATCTTGATTGTGATATGAGTTTTGATAATTTCAGGATAGTTCCAAAAGTCATTAAAAAGTAAAAATAATTGCTGCACGTTGTATGTAAAAAATGAAAAAAATGAAAAAAATAATATTTAATAAACTATTTCTTTCCCTGGGCTGCCTTATCATCATCATAAGCCTGGTAACTTCTTGTAAAAAAAATACTGTAGAAAATTCAGGCAAAGTCGAATTATTAAGTTTTGGCCCTACTGGTGCAAAGCATGGCGAACAAATAATTTTTGTGGGTACCAATCTTGATAAAGTTACTTCCATAAAATTGGAAGGTGCAGAAATTATTGCTGCTAATTTTACAAAACAAACATCAGAACAAATTGCATTGATTGTACCACCATCGGCTGTGCAGGGATACGCTACACTTAAAACACCAAATGGCGATGTTGTATCAAAAACTAAAATAAATTTTGATGTACCGGTTATAATAACATCGATGACTGCAGAGGCACGTCCCGGAGAAAACATCACCATTAAAGGAGAATATTTAAATTGGATAAAAGAGATCAGGTTTAACAAGGACATTGCTGAAACAACATTTGTAAGTCAGTCATTAAATGAATTAGTGGTTAAAGTTCCTGATAATGCACAAACCGGAACACTCATTATTTCAAGCGGAGGTACAGCACCTTTAACGTTTGAGACAGATAGTGTACTAATTGTAACGTTGCCTGCTATAACTGCATTATCACCTAACCCTGTTTTACATGCAGCTAACCTTACTATTACAGGTACCAATTTAGATTTAGCAAAAGAAGTGGTATTTACGGGCGTATTAACACCAGTTTCTACATTTGTAAGCCAATCTGCCAGCCAGATTGTAGTTAAAGTTCCGGGAGGCACAAAAAAAGGAAAACTAACATTGGTTGCACATTCAAATGTAACCGTTCAATCAAGCCAGGATTTGGATGTACTGTTGCCGGCTATTGCTACTATTGCACCCAACCCTGTTGCACCTTTATCAGATATAACAATTACTGGTACTAACCTTAACCTTGTTACAGGAGTTTCATTTACAGGAATTGTTGCACCGGTAACAAGTTTTGTAAGCCAGGCTGCCACACAAATTGTAGTTACCGTACCTACAGGTACATTAAAAGGTAAAATAATATTGTCGGTTTTAAATTCTTCGCTGACTGTTGAGTCGGCTGCTGTATTGGATTTAATTGGAGGGCTTCCGCCACTGGCTGATTTTCCTTATGCAATTTATACAGATGCCTTACAAAATGGTTTCCAGGATTGGTCATGGGCAACGAGGGATTTTAATAGTACAGCAAATGTTCGCCAGGGCGATAAATCAATTAAAGTTACCTATGGTTCCGGTGGTTATGAAGGGATAACTTTTCACAACGATGGCGGCCCTGCTACAGGTGCCTATACCAAGCTGGAGTTTTCTGTATTTGGCGAAGCTGGTACAGCAGGTAAACAATTAAATGTGGTAATTAATGGTAACTGGGGAGCACCTTATGTTGTAACAATTACAGGAGGCGAATGGACAACCTATAGCATCAATTTATCTGCACTCGGAAACCCCAATCCTTTAAAAGAAATAATACTGCAATCTGCAGGTTTTGCAGGAGTTGTTTATGTTGACCATGTGGGCTTAAGATAATATCTTTTACAAAATAAAACATCCGCTGCTTAAATAATTTAATTGAGATAGCGGATGTTTTAAAATTAAATGTGAACTTGTGTTTCTTAGATATTTTAATCATAAAAAAAATGATGAAGTACAAGTCATAGAAAAAAGCCTGTTAAAATTATGATACGTATAGAAGCGTTATCATTTCAATCAATTAAGAAATAGTTTAAATTAAAAAAATGTCAATTTACTTACAACGTATTTTAAAACTGATTTCAATAGTATTGGTACTGGCTGTTTTATCCTGTAAAAAAACACCTGTACCATCTGTAGTACCTCCGCCAGTAATACCGCCCATAGGTGGTACCGATACTACAATAAGCCCCGGTGTTGACCCGTCAACAGCTAATACAATCGGCTTTTTTTTAGACGACTGGCAGACTAAAACCTTTACTGCTCCTGCTTATACAGAGTCAACCATTCCTGCAACAGTTACCAATACCGTTACTGTAGATGCTACTTCTATTATTACTAAAATTCCCTTATCCGAATTTGGGCATAATGCCGTTTGGTGGATGGGGCCTGTTGCAGGCGACCCAAGGATTATAGAGCCAATTACCAATCTTCACCCGCACATCATCCGCTTTCCGGGTGGCAGCTCCAGCGATGCCTATTTCTGGAATGCAGAACAAGGTGTTAATCCGCCAGGGGCACCAACTGTGTTTACAAAAGATGATGGCACCAAAGAGCCTTCAGGTTTTAGTTATGGCAAAACAAATTATAACTGGCAGTGCAACCTCGATAATTATTATACCATGTTGCAGCAAACAAATAATAAAGGCATCATCACTATCAATTATGGCTATGCAAGGTATGGGATAGGTACAAACCCTGTGGCAGATGCTGCACATCTTGCAGCCGATTGGGTTCGTTACGATAATGGCCGTACACAATTGTGGGAAATTGGTAATGAAAATTATGGTAACTGGGAGTGGGGATACCGCATTGATGTTTCTGCCAATAAAGATGGTCAGCCCGAATTTTTAACAGGCGCCTTGTATGCCCGGCATTTTAAATTATTTGTAGATTCTATGCAAAAGGCGGCAACAGAAATTGGTAAAAAAATTTATATAGGTGCGGTAACTGCAGAGGCTCCATCACCGGAATCGTGGCAAACCAATACACGTAAAACATGGAATGCCGGTATGATGCCTGGCATAAATAATAAGGCAGATTTTTTTGTGGTGCATAATTATTTTACGCCCTACAATACCAACGCCAATGCAAATATTATTTTATCATCAGCTTTATCAGTTCCACAAACAATGATGCAATATGTAACACAAACTTTGCAGTCATATAGTATGCCTGTAAAACCGATTGTTATGGATGAATGGAACATGACTTCCAACACGCAAAAACAACAGGTATCCAATGTAAGCGGCATGTTTGCCGTTATAGTAATGGGCGAAGCATTAAAAAATAAATATGGTATGTCGGCGCGGTGGGATATGCTGAACGGCTGGAACAATGGAGATGACCATGGGATGTTTAGTAGCGGCGATGAACCGGGTATTGCAAAATGGAGCCCACGCCCCAGTTTTTACTATATGTATTATTTACAAAAATTGTTAGGCGACAAGCTGGTTAACAGCACTGTTACAGGAAGCGCCGGTGTGCAGGCTTACGCATCTACCTATACCTCCGGGCAGGTAAATGTTGCCATTGTAAATACATCCTCAACGGCACAAACGGTAGAAGTTAAAATGAAAAATTTTTACAGCGGCAACCGCTTTTACTGGTACAGCCTTCAGGGCAGTAATGATAATGGCGAGTTTTCAAGAAAAGTTTTGGTAAACGACAACGGACCTGCCGGCGATGCTGGCGGGCCGGTTACGTATACTACACTTAAAGCCCGTTCGGCCGTTACAACAAATGGTATAAAAGTATCATTACCTGCATTGGGCGCAGTTTTTATAGTGGTTGATAAAAAATAAAAAACAGCCAATAACAAAAGGTAAAATTATTTTATTGCTCCTTATTGTCGATTGATATTTAAAAGATCCCGTTGTAGAAACAACGGGATCTTTATTTGTAATAACAATTTTGGATTTATTGTATGACATGAAATGATTAATTTTATTTTATAAGTAACAGAATTGCCCTATGTGATAAAGGTTATCCTATAGAAAAATAAAAGAGTTAAGGCAACTAAGATAGAAAGTATGGAGCAGGAAATTTCGATAAGAATTATTGAGCAAAAAGATAATGCTGATTTAGCCAAAATAATCAGGAACACGCTTGCTGAGTTTGATGCAAATCATCCCGGTACGGTTTATTATGATTCGGCTACGGATCATTTATTTGAATTGTTTCAAAACCCTTTATCAGTTTATTTTGTTGCAGAAATGGGTGGCGTATTGGTGGGCGGCGGCGGTATTTATCCAACTGAGGGGCTGCCAGCTAATACCTGCGAATTGGTAAAAATGTATTTGTTGCCAGCTGCAAGGGGAAAAGGTATTGGTAAAATGATTATTGATGACTGTTTGCAAAAAGCTGCGGCTTATGGTTTTGAAAATGTATATTTAGAAACCATGCCCGAATTGCAACAGGCGATGAAAGTGTATGAAAAATTTGGGTTTAATTATTTAAAAGGACCATTAGGAAATACTGGCCATTTCGGCTGTTCAAGGTGGATGTTGAAAAACTTGCAGCCGTCTATTAATGTGGGATTTTTATAATAGTATAATTATGAACAAAAATTACCGTTGGGGAATTTTAGGCGCAGGCAGAATTGCAGAAAAGTTTGGTGAGGCCATTTGTTTTACAGAAGGGTCAGAAGTGTATGCAGTTGCTTCCCGTGATATGGACAAAGCAAAGGCTTATGCAGGTAAATATAAAGCTACCAAGGTTTACAACAATTATAGCGATCTTGTAAAAGATGAAGAGATAGATATTATTTATATAGCTACGCCCCATGTTTTTCATTATGAACAAACTATGCTTTGTTTAAAAAATAATAAGCCTGTGCTGTGTGAAAAACCAATGTCTCTAAGCTCACAACAAACAGTTGAAATGATTGAAGCAGCCACAAATAATAAACTTTTTTTAATGGAGGGTATGTGGACCGGTTGTATGCCCTTTATTGATAAAATTGTTTCCTTAATTAAAGATGATTTCATTGGTACGCCTCAATACCTTACAGCTGATTTTGGTTTTACGGCACCTGTTGATCTTAATGGCCGCCTGTATAATAAAAGTCTGGGTGGAGGCTCCCTGTTGGACGTGGGTATTTACCCGATTTTTTTAGCGACTTTAATTTTTGGTGACCCTTTGGTTATTAAAACTGTTTCAAAAATTACAGAAACAGGGGTTGATGAATATACCAATATTTTATTGCAGTATCCTGATGGACAAACAGCGCATTTACTATCGTCTATAGGTTTTAATACATCTGTTGAAGCTGAAATTATTGGCACAAAGGGCCGTATTAAAATTGCTAATCCCTTTTTTAAAGCCACTGATTTTACCATTATTTTAAATGATGGCAAGAAGCAGTATTTTTCTATGGCCCATGCCTGTAATGGCTTTGAACATGAAATAAAAGAAGTGATGTATTGTTTGGATAATGGCTTATTGCAAAGCAATAAGATACCTCACCGGTTAACTATAGCTGTCAGCAAAATAATGGATGAAATATTACTACAGGCAGGTGTTGAATATTAAAATATTTTTTGTTTTTGCACAGCCTTCTAAAAAAAACAAAAAAAAATTTTTTCACTATCGCTGTTAATGCTACATTACAGGCTGATTATTTTACAATTTATAAATTATAAACTTGCCAGAATGAAAAACAAAATTTCTTTTTTTAGCTGCCTTGCAGCACTTCTTATTTTTATCTCCTGCAATAATTCATCCACTCCAAAAGAAGTGGTTGCCACAACAACAGACAGCAGTGCCACTGCCAGTACAGATAATACTGCCGATTGGAAAATAGGTGTACAACTTTGGACATTCCGTTTATTTACACAAAGCGAAGCAATAGCAAAGGCGGACAGTGCTGGTGTAAGATACATTGAGGCTTTCCTTGGCCAACCCTTTGATAAAACAAGCAAGGATACTTTTGGTATCAGGATGTCGGCAGCAGGCAGGCAAAAACTAAAAGATGTATTGAAGTTGCATAACATTCAAATGGTGGCCATGGGTGTTACAACCCCCAATGGAAAAGACGAATGGATAAAAACTTTTGAACTGGCCAAAGAATTCGGGTTAAGCTATATTACTTCTGAACCCATCAAAACACAATGGGATGTGGCTGATAGCCTTGCCGGAGTGTATGGAATAAAAATCGCTATCCACGATCATCCTATGCCAAATGCCTATTCACATCCTGATTCAGTGCTGGCGGCAATTAAAGGGCATAGCAATATTGGTGCTTGCGCAGATTTGGGTCATTGGGCACGCAATGGTTTAAATCTAGTTGATTGTCTAAAAAAACTGGAAGGACATATTTACGGAGTTCACCTTAAAGATATTGTAACCTTTGATAAAACAAATGCTGCCGATACTATTGTAGGAAAAGGGGTTATTGATTTTGCGCCCGTTTTTGCTGAGTTGAACAGGCAAAAATTTAAAGGCATGTTTTCTATTGAACATGAATCAAACTGGGAGCATAACGTGCCTGATGTAATTGAGACTATTAAGTTTTACAATGACAAGGTTGCCAAATTGAAAAAATAATCAAGATATTTTCAATTTGATAATCTTTTATGAAAGATAACCCGGCTGAATAGAGGGATGCAAATTTATAACTGTTGTCTGTTTGCTACCTTTCAACACAATTGTTGAAAATGTTTACAATTGACTAAATTGCACCTCTAAAAAAATATTCAGCTAATGTTAATAGAAATATTAAAATCAAAAATCCACCGTATTGTTATTACCGAAGCAAACCTGAATTACGTGGGCAGCATTACGTTAGATGAAGATTTAATGGACGCAGCCAACCTGATTGAAAATGAAAAAGTACAGGTAGTAAATGTAAATAATGGCAGCCGTATTGAAACCTATGTAATAAAAGGAGGAAGAGGTACCGGTGTTTGTTGCCTGAATGGCCCTGCAGCCAGGCGTGGGGCAGAAGGGGATATTGTAATAGTAATATCTTACGCAACCATCGATTTTGAAGAAGCAAAAAAGTTTAAACCATCTGTTGTTTTCCCAAAAGAAGGGAATAAATTATAGAGGTAATTTCTAAGCCCAGTGAATTAAATTTTCTACACAACAAAGTATCGTTAAACCTCTTAACGATACTTTGTTATTTTATACCCCGTTTACTCTATTATCAAATGCAACGCCCCACGGGCAGTATCGCTATTTTTGACTACAATAATTTTATACTGTTTCAACTTATTGCAAAATTTATTTGCAATAAAATTTTCATCTTCCCTGGTTTATTTAAAAATTCTCCGGCAATATTTCTCCAAAAGGCTTTACTTTAGCATCAATTAAAATTGTACAATAAAAACTTCCCTTTTATCAAGATGACAAAACAACAAAAAACAACTGCTGCTTTCTGTATGAAATTTTTAATTGCTATGCTGATTCTTCCTGTAATAGCAATTGCACAATCCAAAAAAAATTTTAATTCCCGTGACCTTGCTATTGCCGTTGTTGCTGTTAACAATAATTACGAAGGTAAAAACAAGGCATTAGCCAGGGTATCTATTAAAAATAATTCAAAACAAATTCTACCTGCCACCGGCTGGAAAATTTATTTCAATTCAAAAAATAACGTTAGTTCAAAAACAGGCGAATCTGTTTTAATTTTAAAAAGATTCAACGGAAACTTATTTCAATTATCTCCGACGTTTTCATTTAATGGGATTACACCGGGTGAAATCGCGGCGATTGATTTTGTATTTGATGCCCCGATGTTAAATAAAAATGATCAGCCAGAGGGTTTTTATATTGTTTGGGATAATGCACCCGATAAAGGAATTGATATAAAAAATTTAACCACCGCACCGGCTCCTTTACAACCAATTGACGGTATAATAATGTCTGATTTTGCAACGGCTGTTTACAATCGTAACCAGGCAATTAAAGAAGTAACTGAAGCAAATACTGTCAAGGTATTTCCTACACCCGCTAGTTATCAGGAAAATGGGACTTCATTTTTACTGGATAACAGGGTAAAAATAAATACAGATACCGCATTTGAAAAAGATGCCAATATGTTAGCTGCAGAGCTGTCGCGATTACTAGGTACAAAACCATCTATCTCATTTAAACCTGCTACAGGTAATGGTATCAGCCTGGTGCAAAAAATGGGTATTCCGGCTGAAGGATATGAACTGAATAGTAATGCAGATGGAATTACTATTGCTGCATCTACTGCAGCAGGCATTTTTTATGGTATCCAGTCTTTAAAAAGTCTGTTGCCACCCAACTCTTGGGCGATAGCAAAGAATAAAAAATCAATTGTAGTAACGGGTGTTGCAATTACGGATGCACCACGTTTTGGTTATCGTGGATTTATGCTGGATGTGGCCCGTAATTTTCAAACAAAAAATGAAGTATTGAGCTTAATAGATCTAATAGCTTTGTATAAATTAAATACATTTCATTTTCATTTAACAGATGATGAAGGCTGGCGGATTGAAATTGATGGTTTGCCAGAATTAACCGGCTTTGGTGCAAAGCGTGGCCATACCCTTAGTGAAAAAAATCATATGCCAGCAGCTTATGGTTCAGGTGCAGCAACGGACTCTTTATATGGAAGTGGGTTTTATACAAAGGCCGACTTTATAGAAATTCTGCAATATGCAAATGCCAGGCATATAAAAGTTATTCCTGAAGTTGAAACGCCGGGCCATGCAAGAGCTGCAATTAAAGCTATGGATGCCCGGTACGAACGGTTGATGAAAGAAGGGAAAAAAGAAGAAGCATTACAATATTTTCTTCGGGATGTAAATGACAAGTCTGTTTATAGCACCCCGCAGGATTTTCATGATAATGTGATAGATGTTGCATTGCCTTCAGTATATACATTTGTAGAAAAGGTAGTAACAGAAATTACAAAATTATACCAGCAGGCCGGTGTGCCTTTAACAACTATTCATTTGGGCGGCGATGAAGTTCCTGCTGGTGTATGGGAGAAATCACCAGATTGTATCAACCTGATAAAAAATAATCCCTCTATAAAAAATACAGATGGCCTGTGGTATTATTATTTATCAAAAGTCAATAACATTTTAAAAGCAAAAGGACTAACACTTTCAGGCTGGGAAGAGATAGCCTTTCGCAGAACAATAATCGACGGTAAGAAAGTAAATATCCCCAACCACGATTTTATAAACCAGGATTTTAAATTATATATTTGGAACAATACAGAGGGCAGTGAAGATCTTGCATACAGGTTGTCTAATGCAGGGTATAAAACAGTGATAACATTTGTAAGCAATTTTTATCTGGATATGGCGCAGTATAAAACTTATGACGAGCCAGGTTATTACTGGGGGGGGTATACAGATCTTGAAAAAACCTTTGGTTTTATTCCTTACGATTATCTAAAAAATGTAAAAACGGACAGGGATGGCAATCCGCTTGATAAATCTTTTTATGCTTCTAAAGAACGCCTGTCTGACTATGGCAAAGAAAATATTATCGGGCTGCAATGTGCTATCTGGAGCGAAACACTTAAAGGGCCAAAGCAATTGGAATATATGCTGCTGCCACGTATGACTGCATTAGCTGAAAGAGCCTGGGCTAAAAATCCGGAATGGGCAACCGAAACTGATGCAACAAAGACTGTAGATTTATATAACAAAGCATGGAGCCAATATGTAAACACAATAGGCACAAGAGAATTTCCACGTCTGGATAATTATGGAGGTGGCTATAATTACCGTATTCCATTTGCCGGTGCTGTTGTAAAAGAGGGAAAGGTTTCTGCCAATGTGCAGTTCCCTGGTTTAACCATAAGGTATACTACTAACGGCGAAGAACCAACGCTTAAAAGTAAAATATACAGTATGCCTGTTACTGAAAAGGGAATGATAAAATTTAAAGTGTTTAATAAAGCCGGCAGGTCGGGTATTATAACAGTTATAGAAAACAGGTGATACCACTTATTTTTATAAAACTTAAATATTAATTAAAAATATGGCAAAGACAACATCTGAAATAAAGATTTTAACCATCGATATTGGCGGTTCTCATGTTAAAGCAACACTGTTAAATAGTGAAGGCAAGCTGCTGATGGATTATGAAAAAGTGATAACGCCGGTAAAGGCAACGCCTGATAACCTTATTGCTGCAATAAAAACATTGGTAAAAGATTTTCCCGCATACAATAAAATTTCAGTGGGCTTTCCTGGTTATGTAAAAAACGGCATTATAAAAACAGCGCCAAATCTTGGTACGGCATATTGGGCCAATGTTGATTTTACAAAAAAACTGCAAACCGCTTTAGGTAAACCGGCGAAAGTTGTTAACGATGCAGATTTACAGGGCATGGGTGTTGTTAGCGGCAAGGGGTTAGAAATGGTAATTACCCTTGGCACAGGTTTTGGAACTGCTGTTTTACTTGATGGAAATTTATTGCCTCACCTTGAACTGGCACATCACCCAATTGCAAAAAATAAAACCTATGATGAATACATCGGGGAAAAAGCGTATAAAAAGACAGGAAAAGCCGGATGGAATAACCGTATGAAAAAAGTACTAAAGGTTGTAAAAACGGTGTTTAATTATGACAGGTTGTATATTAGTGGCGGAAATGCAGAGAGGCTTATTTTTAAACTTGATGAAAATATAAAAATAGTTAGTAACCAGGATGGAATTAAGGGTGGGTCAAGGTTGTGGTTAACACAAAAATAATTTTTATAGTCAACATATAAAATATGAAAATTGGTATAGCAGCAGATCATGGCGGGTACGAATTAAAAGAAATTATTCACCTATTTCTTTTATCAATTAAACATGAGGTAAAAGATTTTGGTGCGTATTCATTTGATAAAGACGATGATTACCCGGATTTTGTTTTACCATTGGCAAAAGCGGTTGCTAGTAAAGAAATAGACAGGGGCATTGCAATTTGTGGCAGTGGAGTAGGGGCATCGGTTGCTGCCAATAAAATTTCGGGAGTAAGGGCTGCATTAATAACTGATTATTTTTCCGCACACCAGGGTGTAGAAGACGATGACCTTACTGTTCTTTGCCTGGGCGGGCGTGTTACAGGATACATGGCAGCACAGGATTTAATAACCGCTTTTTTAAATGCCCGTTTTACAGGAGCTGAAAGACATTTGCGCCGTTTAAAAAAAGTACATTTACAGGAAAAATAAAAGTATCATGCAAAAAGTAAGTGATCTTAAAATTTTGTTTTTTGATGTTGGCGGTATTTTGCTGAGTAATGGATGGGGACATGATTCAAGAAAAAAGGCAGCGGAAAAATTTGGATTGGATTTTGAAGAAACAGAAGCGTTGCACAATTTTATATTTAACGTATATGAGATTGGTAGTATTACACTGGATGAATATTTAGATACTGTAATATTCAATCAGCGAAGAGATTTTGTGAGGGAAGATTTTAAAGACTTTATGTATTCACGTTCGGTAGAATTGCCGGAAATGTTGCAGTGGCTGAAGGAGTGGAAAAAAGATTGCGGTTTCCGGATAATTTCCATCAATAATGAAGGCAAAGAATTAAATGATTACCGGGTGCAAAAATTTAAATTACATCAGGCCTTTGATGCATTTATTTCATCCTGCGAGGTAAATATGCGCAAGCCAGATCCCGGTATTTTTAAACTGGCAATGGGTATAGCACAGGCATCACCCGACCAATGTGTATATTTTGATGACAGGATAATGCATGTAAATGCTGCGCATAAATTAGGCATCCGTTCATTTCAACACCTTAGTTTTGAAACTACCAAACAAATATTGGAAACTTTAAAAAAAGAAAATTTCAACCAATGAGTAATTCAGCAGTAAAATACAATTTTGGAATGATTGGCCTTGGTACCATGGGCCGTAATCTTTTATTAAACATGGGCGATCACGGAGTGGCAGGTGCTGGCTACGATAAAGATGCAACAAAAGGAAAATTATTAGAGGCGGAAAGTGATAAAGGCAATGTAAAAGGCTTTAGTGATATTAAAGAATTTGTAGCCAGCTTAAAAAGCCCCAAAGCAATTATGATGCTGGTTCCTGCAGGAGAAATTGTCGATAGTGTGATAGAAGAACTATTACCCTTGCTGGATAAAGGAGATATGCTGATTGATGGCGGCAATTCTCATTTTACAGATACGAACCGCAGGGTTGATTATTTGGAAACTAAGGGATTCCATTTTTTTGGTATGGGCGTATCTGGTGGCGAAGAAGGAGCCCGCAGGGGGCCAAGCATGATGCCTGGTGGCGACAGGGAAGCATACAATATTATGAAACCAATTTTAGAATCCATTGCGGCAAAAGTAGACGGAGCACCCTGCGTAACTTATATAGGCCCCGGAGCTTCAGGGCACTTTGTAAAAATGGTACACAATGGTATAGAATATGGATTAATGCAATTAATTTCAGAAACATATGAGTTGTTGCGAAAAGGGTTGCAGTTAGATAATGAAGTCATACAAAAAATATTTGCACAATGGAATGAAGGAAAGCTTCAATCTTTTTTAATAGAAATTACCAAAGATATTTTTACATACAAAGCACCAGGTACTGATCATTTATTACTGGATGATATAAAAGATGAAGCAAGGGCTAAAGGGACCGGTAAATGGACATCACAG
>JAYVZR010000463.1:0-3132 GCA_043783135.1 Ferruginibacter sp.
GTCTGTTTTATTGCGTTTCCATTGGAAACCAAAGCCAGAATTTTGTTGGAAAACCTGCGCAGATATGCCTGTATAAGTTAATAAGGAAAGGACTGTTAAAATGAGAGCCAGATATTTATTCCGGAATCTCACAGCCTTTCCCAAGACTGTTATTTTCATAATTTAAAATTAAATATTATTTTTTATAAAGTAATAATTTATATTACTTTATAAAAAGATTTTTTTTTATATTCTTCTGGCATAAATAACACCAGTATTTTTTAACCGTTGTTCAGGACCACCTATTTCTTCTAATAATTTATTTGCATTACCGTTTGATGTTAAATACCCTCCACCTCTTTTTGCTCCGGTAACTGAAATTCCATCTGTACGGTTTAAGGCAAATGGTACACCTCCGCTACCACCACCATTATCTGCCCATAATTTATGCCCATGTATTAATAACATTTGGTCCTGAAAACCGCCAGGATAGTCCACAGGTCGGTTAGCCGTATCAAGACCATAAAAAGTAAAATCAGTAAGTCCTTTTTCACTTAATCCTACAGTATATGGCATTCTGAATTTTTTTAATGAAGAATGTAACGCAAATTGCCCAAGCCTTTGCGGGTCAGCTATAAAGAAACCTGTTACAGTATCGGTAATGTATTTATGAGTTGCAGGCAAAACATTATTTAACCACCACCATAATCTTCCAAATTCATCGCCATCTATTAATTGTCCATATTCAACAAGAATTCCTGGATGGTTTTTATATCCAAGGGTGAGTTTTTCGCCAACGTTAGTTCCTTTATAATCTAAAAAAACTTCCCAATAATTGGCATCGTATTTTCTTAATAATAAATGCTCTCCTTTACTTACCCAGAACTCTGCAAACAAATCGCTGGTTGCCATAAAACCATTATACTTTATCCTATCTGCACCAGCCAGCAATATTTTTACCTGTATCGCAGTTCCACCACATGCATTATCAAAATAAAATCCTGTATCAACACTGATAGAAGCCAGTGTACATAGTGTAATTACCTGAGTTGGCGCAGTGCCAATACATCGTATGCGTTTATCAATATCGCCGGCAACAAGTGTTCGGGTACTTTCTGGTACGTTTAAATTTCCACGGTAAAACCCGGATCCAGAGGAAGACCCACTATCAGGAACTACATAGGTAATATCAACAGACATCTTTTCGTTGAGGGAAAAACTGGTGCCATTTGTTATTACTAATATTCCCGTGAGCGGATCAGAAGTATATTCTTCTGCAGGTTTATAAAACCTAAACCCCTCTTTAAATACACCAGTAACATTTTTATTGATTAAATATGGATCCGTGATGGAGGTACTACTATCAGCAGGATCATGGGCACCGGAGCCGCCACAGGTATAAAATATTCTTTCTGTAATAACAGAAAGCGTTTTACCATCAGCGAACATCTGCATGGCCAGCAGGCCGAGTGCTGTATTTGTAGCGGCATCATAAAAGCTGATATAATAATTATCAGAATCAAGGCCAGGTATTATAAAATTATAATTCTGTGGCACGGGTGCACCAATCCATGTTTCCCAAACAACTTGTGTAGGTGCGGATACTTTGGCTGCTGTTACATGCAGGTAATTGGTAAAATTGATGGCTCCGGTTGTCAGTTTAAGATCACCCATATATTATTCTTTAATTGCATTATAAATTGGCACTGTATTACCGCTGCCCTGGTTACCTGTATCCCCAAATATTTGTGCATCGGCATTTATTACAACAGATAATTTTTTTGTTGGGTCAAGATTTATTCCAAATAATCGGCTATTGCGGTTTATGCCTTCTTCAAGAATAATCTTCAATCCCCGTTTTGGATAATTACCGGCATCATCAACTGTTATAAATTCTATTTTTGATCCATCGGCCAGCCCCATTAATTTATTGTCGAAATAAACATTATCACAACTTAGAATTTCATCTATCAAATTAATAACATCATCCGGTAAGCCGGGATCATCTACTTTATACAAAATATTTTCTGGTTTTATACCCAAGTGTACAGGCCATTGCTTGGCGCTACGGCTTTTTAAAAGTGCAGGTGTATATTTCTGATCACGGTATTGCTGATCCTTTCTTTGCTTATCTAAAAAACCGAATACACCAAAAACCCTGTATTGAAATTTTATTCCAGTCTCAAAAATTACATCTTTATGAAATTTACTATTGAAATATTCCAATAATAAGGTATTGTTTAAAGGCACAGCACTGATGTATTGCACATCACTAATAAGTATTCTTTGTGATGGCCCATTTATGCCGGCAATTATCTGCAGGTAATAGAAATCTGTTAGCAACCCAGCAAGACTCATAGATATTTCAAATGAATATTTTAGTGGTTCGTAAATATTTGGCAAGCCTATAAGTGCCGGCAATGCAATAACAATATTTCCGTATTTATCCAGCAGATTGACTACGATGGGGTCAAAAGTGCTTTCAAACTGTAGTTTAATAATATCCTCAACCTGCCATACCTGGCAATAATCTGTGCGTTGTTGCCAGTAATAAAGCCTTTCGCTAAACATATAATCCTGCATATATTTAGTGAAATATTTGGACAGGTTAGCCCGGTTAATATCATAAAAAATAATCGGGTTCAATTCAGGAATTTCTAATTTATTATCCGGCATATTTAATGAGTTTTTGAATGTTATTATCTGCGGTGGAGAGAAATTGAAATGCCTGCGAACCGCTATTAGCCAGACCAGTGCCATTTTTTTGTAATATGCCTCTGTAAATTTCTCCCTCCAGCATAAAACGATAAAGTTGTAATGGATTAATGTCTATCAAGCTTAGCAAATTATCCTGTGAGGGAAAAACGGCATCCATGAGCATAGGATAAAAGAACCGGGTGCCCATATCACTTAATGGTACCGGAGCTTTTTCTATAACACCATCTGCAACCATTTTATTATTTTTATCTGAACTTATAAAAGACAGTATTTTGTCATCTGCTAAAAACATAGATGAATGAATGAACGGACCATTGTTATTAATCATTCTTTTAGGAGAGAGGAAAATATTAAATACAGTATCAGCTTCTATTAAGCCTGTTGCTCCCGTATTTAAGGAACGGTCTAATTTGTGATAAGGATTTGGTGCTGGCT
>JAYVZR010000464.1:0-3128 GCA_043783135.1 Ferruginibacter sp.
TTACAGGTACCACAAAAGGTTCTTGAAAAAGACGGGATGATACCGAATGAACCTTTGCGGTTATCGATAATATAATTTTCGGAAGTGGAACCTGCTACAGACGATACGGGATGTATTGCGCCAAAGCTCAATTGTATGACATCCATAATTTTTTTATAATCCCATTCAAGGTTATCAAAGCCTTTACTGTGGCCGTTAAAAGGCATTTCCTCTAAAAAACGAACATCCACATTATGGTCGTTGGCAAAATTGATAAATGGAATAATATCGTCTGTGTTTTGTCCGCCCATTACCACACAATTTATCTTAACATTAAAACCGTTTTGCAACAACTGGTGAACATTATTTAATACCACATCAAAATAATCACGCCGTGTAATGGTATTAAAACGTTCTTTATCCAGGCTATCCATACTAACATTAATATTGAGTATGTTGAGTTTTTTTAATGCGGCAATATGTTCTCCAATCAATGTGGCATTGGTAGTAATGGAAATATCCTCCAGCCCTTCAACAGCAGCCAGTTTATGCAAAAAATCCATCAACCCTTTGCGTACAAAAGGTTCTCCACCTGTAATCCTTATTTTTTTTATTCCCAGTTCCACAAAAGTAGATGCCAGTAAAAACATTTCATCCCAGGTTAACAATTCTTTTGATGACGAAAATTCAACACCCTCTGCGGGCATACAATACTGGCAACGCATATTACAGTTATCTGTAACCGATAAACGTAAATAATTTATAACCCTGCCATGATTGTCTATCAACATACTATTTTTTTTTCAACAAAACCATCAATAGGTAATGTTGGGTTCTTTTTATGTATGATTAATTATCCTCCACTAACCGGTGGTATCAGTGCCAGTTCATCCTGGTTATTGACCATAGTATCTTCATTGGTGTATGCATTATTTACAGCAAAAGAAAGGGTTTTTAAATCCATTAATGCTGGATATTTTTTAAACAGCACTTCTTTAAATGTAACTATGCTCATCGGTTTTTCTCCCGTATCAAAATCCATAAAAAGCGATCCGGTAATGTCTTTTGTAATACCGAAAGAAATTATTTTCATATCCCTTTTATTTATTATTACAACAATTACTGTTTGTTGATATGCAAATATCCTTAAATTAACTCAAGGCCTTTCAAAAACAATTAATGTGGTTAAAGTTATTACTTTAATTAATTTAAAGCCAGTTTTAACAGAACCGCTATTTTAATCTGCCACGCCTTACTCAATTTTTCAGGTCACTGCGCCCCAATTAAAAAACAAGACCCGATTGTAATAATATTTCTGGTATTTTTTTGCAATTCTTTCCTTACCTTATCTTTATAAAAACATTAAGCAATAAAAATTGAATACAATTATCTTAATGCATAGTTTTATGAAAACAATTTTAACTCAGGTGAATAAAAAACTAATAGTGATTGGCGCATTGGTAATTTTAATTATAAGCGTTGCCGGAACCTTACCCACCTGGCAAAGCGGGTTGTACAAAAATTTAAAAATTTTACCACAGGACATTACCAAAGAAGCCATGGATAAAATAATGGATGTAGAATTTTCTGCTGGCCTTGGTGTTAAATGTAATTATTGCCATGCAAAGGAGCAGGGCACAGACAGTCTCGATTTTGCCAGCGATGCAAATACAAAAAAAGAGGAGGCCCGTGATATGATGAAAATAACCATGAAAATAAATAACCAAAACTTTGAGGTTAAACAGCCTTTAATTGGGGACTCTGGGATGGTGATAACCTGTTATACCTGCCATCGTGGCAACTATTATCCTGAGCACATGAAAAAAGATTCGATAGCAAATATAAATTGGCTGAAATAAACAGCGCATATAAACAGCAGCAACTTTAAAAAACATTTGTACATTTAGCCCGCTGAATAATTCGCCTGATAATATCACGTATATTTTTAACGATCACTTGTAAACAATTAAAAAAAGGCTATATGAACGAAACCAATATCACTGTCATTAAAGACAATTCTGCAAACCCAGGCCCATTGGGACTTTTAGCCTTTGGCATGACGACTGTTTTATTAAACATTCACAATGCAGGTTTTTTTGAAATGAACTCCATGATACTTAGTATGGGTATTTTTTATGGAGGGGCTGCACAAATTGTGGCAGGTGTACTGGAAGCCAAAAAGAATAACAGTTTTGGGTTAACGGCATTTGTTTCATACGGTTTTTTCTGGCTCACACTCGTTGCTCTTATTGTGTTTGCCAAACTTGGCTGGATGACCGCTACATCAAATACAGGAATGGTAGCTTACCTGTGCATGTGGGGCATTTTTACCTTCCTGCTTTTTTTAGGCACTTTAAAAATAAGTAAAGCATTACAGTTTGTATTTGCTACACTTACCATATTATTTTTTTTATTGGCTATTGGCGATGCTACTGAAAATGAAACCATAAAACATTTGGCAGGCTATGAAGGTATTGTATGTGGCGCTTCGGCCATTTATGCAGGCGTAGCTACTTTGTTAAACGAAGTGTATGGCAAAGCAATTTTCCCTCTTGGCCTTATTGCTAAAAAATAGTACCGCTGCAAATCTTTTACGGATAATATTAAATTTTATTTAACGTCAGGTTACATTCAACAAATAAAAATGCGATGTTAAAATCTATATTCGGCAAACTATCAGCCACCATTATTTTAATGTTGATTTACAGCCTTTCAATTGCTGCTATCGTAGATACGGTACTAACCTTTAGTCCGTCGATGAAAAAAAATATTAAGGCCGTTGTAATAAAACCAGATAACTATAAAAATGGAAAGAAATTTCCGGTAGTTTATTTATTGCATGGATATAGCGGTAACTATGCAGACTGGATTACAAAAGTGCCGGAAATTACGCGTTATACCGATGAATATAATATCCTTATTGTTTGCCCCGATGGAAATTTCTCCAGCTGGTATTTTGACAGCCCTATTGACAGTAGCTGGAAATACGAAACCTATGTTTCTACCGAATTGACAAACTGGATAGACGCTCATTTTAACACCATCAATAATAAAAATAGCAGGGCCATTACCGGCTTAAGTATGGGCGGGCACGGTGCTTTGTACCTTGCCTTTAAACACCAGGATATATTTGGTGCATGCGGAAGCAT
>JAYVZR010000465.1:0-8436 GCA_043783135.1 Ferruginibacter sp.
ATCAATTAACTTATGTTCTTTTTTATGCTCTTTGGTTCGTGGGTCGCAAAGATTGCTGAAGTGTTCGATGATACTTGACATGGCTTTTTTGTGCAAAAAAAAATTAGCCGTCAATAAACAATCGTATACTAATCCTCTGATGGGGATAACTCGAAAGTTTTAATGCGTTTGCCCTGATTGTAATAGCATCACTCATGAATTATTCCTATTTTTGCGCCAGCTTTAAAGAACTGTATGTACGCATATTTGGAAGGAAAATTTACTATGAAGAACCCGGCACAGGTTTATGTGGACATAAACGGGGTTGGATATGAGTTAAATATTAGCCTTAATACCTATGCACATATTCAAAATTTAGACCAGGGAAAATTGTTTACCTACCTGCAGATTAAGGAAGATGGGCATACTTTATACGGTTTTATTGATAAGGTGGAAAAGGAAATGTTTATACAGCTAATCAGTGTATCCGGTATAGGTGCAGCAACTGCAAGAATGATGTTGTCTCATTTAAAACCAGAAGAAGTAAGTAAAGCGATTGTACAAAATAATGTGAAGCTGCTGGAAAGTGTTAAGGGAATTGGGAAGAAAACAGCAGAAAGACTTGTATTAGAATTAAGAGATAAAGTAAATAAAGCAGCATCAGACCTTACAATACCCGTTACTGCAAGCAATAGATTGCAGCAAGATGCGTTAAATGCATTAGTTTCATTAGGAATAAGCCGTCCGCAGGCAGAAACAGCTATACAAAAAATTAACCATATTGAACCTAACTTAACCAATTTAGAAGATTTAATAAAAAAAGCCTTAAAAGCAATTTGATAGAATTTTACTTTAACTGATTTACTGGATGTTTTTTAAAAGGAAATTTGTATCAAAAGCAACTGGCTTTGGGTTGGGGCAGGTAATTATTTTTCTGATTATTTCACTAACTGTTAAGGCTCAAAATAATGGCAGCGCAAAACCTGCTGGCGATACTACTTTACCCATAGGCCTTCCTTATCCTATTTACGATAAAAGGGGCGATTTTATGAGCAGCGGCTCAAGAAATACCTACGATTTTAATAAACCATCCAACTTTACCGATTCTGTTTCATTTGATTTTAATACGCAACTCTATACCCTTTACGAAAAAATAGGGGATAAATATTACCAAACCCCTACTACTTATACTTTTGAAGAATATTGGAAACTTAGAGGCAGGCAATCAGAAATAGATTATTTTAAAAAAAGATCTAATACAATGAGTTTGCTAAACCGGAATTTAGTTAAACCCAAATTATCATTGTACGATAACCTGTTTAACCGTTTGTTTGGTAATGGTAAAATACAAATTATTCCACAAGGAAATCTTGATATTACTTTAGGTTACCAGGGACAAAATATTGATAACCCAACTTTGCCAGAAAAAGCAAGAAAGAATGGTGGATTGGATTTTGGAATGAATGCGCAGGTAAACGTAATTGCCAATATCGGTGATAAATTAAAATTTCCCATCAATTATAATACAATTGCCAACTTTGGTCAGGATAACCAATTAAAACTTGATTATGTGGGCTTTGATGACGAAATTATAAAGCGTTTTGAAGCTGGCGCTGTGCAGTTTCAATCCCGAAGCAATTTTATACCAGGAGCACAGCAATTGTTTGGATTAAAAACTCAATTACAGTTTGGTAAACTAAATGTTACAGCAGTATTAGCCAATCAAAAATCAACAAGACAAACGGCCAATTTGCAAGGGGGTGCTTCTGCCCAGTTAATTGATCTAAAAGGAGATGAATATGAAGAAAACCGTCACTTTTTATTATCTCAATACTTTCAAAACAATTATAACTCGGTAATGTCTACTTTACCGGCTGTTACTACCCCGGTTCAAATACTTCGGTTAGAAGTGTGGGTTACCAATAAAAATGGCAGTACTGTTAATACAAGAGACGTAGTAGGATTAATGGATTTAGGAGAAATAAAACCATATCTGCAACCCCCAGTAATATCTGTAACCAGCAATTTTGCCCCTCCGGATAATGGAACAAACAATGAGTATAGTAATATAATTTCTAATCGCGGAAATAGAAATCCTGCTTTAGTTGTTAGTAATTTGCAGACAATGGGTCTTACACCTGTTCAGGATTTTGAAAAAATATTTGCACGCAAATTAGATTCGTCACAATATATTTTTAACAGGCAGGTTGGTTATATTTCCATAGCCCAGCCTTTACAGGCCGATGAGGTATTAGCAGTTGCTTTTCAATATAGTTATAATGGAAGAATTTACCAGTTAGGTGAATTTTCTTCTGATTTGCCGCCAGACAGTACCACAGCAACACAACAGGTATTATTTCTTAAATTATTAAAGGCTACTTCTCAGCGGCCCCAGTTGCCAATATGGCAATTGATGATGAAAAATGTATATGCTGTTGGTTATGGATCATTAACGCCTACCGACTTCAAGCTAAATGTTTTGTACCAGCAACCTAGCTTGGGTGCAAAACGGTATTTCCCTTTCGGGGATAAAAATATAGGCACTCCCCTTATATCTTTATTAAACTTAGACAGGCTTAATAATAACCTGGATCCTCAGCCGGACGGCGAGTTTGATTACGTAGAGGGATATACTGTATTATCTCCCTATAGCAGAATAATTTTTCCAGTACTACAGCCATTTGGCCGCGACCTTGCACCAAAGGTTTATAATGTGGTTCCTGCAAATGTCAGGGATACTTTGTATTATGCTCTTTATGATTCTATTAAAGCTGTAGCTCAGCAATTTCCTGGTCTTGACCGTTTTGTATTAAAAGGATCTGCCCGTACTTCCGGGTCGTCAGACATAAGTATTGGGTACAATATTCCGCGTGGTAGCGTAACCGTTACTGCTGGTGGCCAGACCCTTATTGAAGGCACTGATTACGATATCAATTATGATCTGGGTACAATTAAAGTAACCAACCAGGCAATTTTAAATGCGGGATTACCTGTACAGGTAAATTTTGAAAATAATGCTGGTTTTGGTATTCAACAAAAAAAATATTTTGGACTTAGGCTAGATTATCTCGCTAAAAATACTTTGAAAGAGCGTCTTTCAATTGGTGGAACCATCGTACAGTTAAGTGAACGCCCTTATTTTACAAAAAATAATATTGGTGATGATCCCATACGAAATACAATGTATGGGATGGATGTTAATTACAATAAGGAAGTGCCAAGAATTACCAAATTATTAGATAAGCTTCCTTTCTATTCAACTACAGTACCCTCAAACATTAATATGTATGCTGAAGCTGCATATTTGCAACCTGGCCATGCACCACAAATCGGAAAAGGCTCCGCAGGTACTATTTATATTGACGATTTTGAAGGTAGCGAATCCGCTATTGATCTTCGTTTTCCTGCCAATAGCTGGGTGTTGGCATCTACCCCACAGGGAGCTACAGATATTGGAGGCTTACCCATTTTTCCTGAATCAAACTTAAGTAATAATCTTCTTTATGGAAGAAACAGGGCTAAAATAGCCTGGTATCAAATTGAACCTGCTTTGCAAATTTATAAAGGTTCCAATAACCCTTTAGCTAATAATAAGGAAGAATTGAGCGACCCCCAGGTACGTCTTGTAAATCAAAATGAAATATTTCCATTAAAAACAGTTTCCTATGGACAAAACCAGTTAATCACTTTTGATTTATCGTATTATCCTACTCAAAAAGGACCATATAATTATGATATTGCTGCTGGCAGTATTGACGCAAATAATAACTTAAAAAATCCCGAAAAAAGATGGGGGGGATTAATGCGTAATATTGATCAAACAGATTTTGAGACTGCAAATGTTCAGTTTATTGAATTTTGGTTACAGGATCCATATATTAAATCACCCTCCTCCACGTCCGGAGGAAAATTATATTTTAATCTTGGTACAATTTCGGAAGATGTTTTAAAAGACGGCAGAAGATTTTATGAGAATGGCTTGCCTACACCAAATGCCCCAGCGCAGGTTGATAGTACGAGTGTTTGGGGTGTTACACCATTAAACCCCATACAGGTAACCAATTCTTTCAGCAACAATGCCAATGATCGTCCATACCAGGATGTGGGTTTTGATGGGTTAAATGACGATAATGAAAGAATTAAAAGAGCAGGTTACCTATCCGCTTTAGCTCCGATACTGAACGGTACTGCACTGCAACAGGTAGAAAGCGACCCGTCCCTTGATAATTATGTGTATTACAGAAACTCCGGTTTTACAGGGGCTGACGGTATTTTAAAAAGATATAAAAATATTAATAACCCACAAGGCAATTCCCAGGTAAATGATGGATCAAGTTTTACGTCCGCCGCTACCTTGTATCCCGATGCTGAAGATGTGAATAAGGATAACACTATGAACGAGTCAGAATCTTATTTTCAATACATTGTTGATATTAAACCACAGCTTGATCCTTCCATGCAAATTGGTGTAAATTATATCGTCGATAAAAAAGTAGTACCTGTAAAACTGGTTAATGGTACTACGCGTAACGAAACCTGGTACCAGTTTAGGATACCCATATCGGCTTATAACAGAAATGTTAATAACATTCCCGACTTCAAGTCTATTCGTTTTATAAGAATGTTTCTTACAGACTTTACTGATTCGGTAGTTCTGCGCTTTGGAGAACTGAAATTTACCAGAAACACATGGCGCAATTTTCAAAGTAAAATTGATTCAACAGGAATATATTCTCCAATAACAACCAATGTTGATTTTGTAGTAGGTGCAGTTAATATTGAAGAAAATGAGCTGCGAGCTCCATTGCCTTACCGTTCGCCACTGGCGGTACAGCGACAGCAATATCAAAGTAGTAATGGGGTTAATCTTTTTCAAAATGAACAAAGTATGACCCTTAAATTTTGTGGATTGGGTAAAAATGATGCCAGGGCTGTTTTTCAAACATTCACTAAATTAGACATTCGCCAATATGGTAATTTAAATATGTATATGCATTTAGAAAATAATGTTAAAACACCCAATAATATAAAAAATAAAGATTTAAATGCTGTAATTAGAATTGGTACAGACTTTATAAGCAATTACTATGAAATAACGGCTCCATTATATATAACACCACTTTCAGCAAATGCTTTAGATCCTAATAGTGCACAATATAATGATACGTTGTGGCCTGCCATCAATAATTTAAATGTGGACCTTTCTGTTTTGCCCAATTTAAAATTGCAAAGAAATATACAAGGTTCCCCTACAAACCTGTACAGTATTTTACAGCCTAATGGTCAAACTTATTCAATAATGGGAGAGCCTAACCTGGGCGAAATCAGGGGTGTATTAGTTGGTGTGCAAAATGAAAATAATCTTAATGCCTGCGGGCAGGTATGGGTAAATGAATTAAGGCTTACCTCAATCAATGAAAAAGGAGGGTGGGCAGCAATGGCAAGGGTAGATATGAACCTTGCAGATTTAGGTACTTTAACAGGATCTATATTTGGGCATAGTAATGGTTTTGGAACATTGGAGCAAAAAATTGAACAACGTTATGTAGATGATCTAACTCAGTTTGATTTAGCGACAAATCTTGAGCTGGGAAAATTATTGCCCAAAAACGCAGCTATATCAATTCCTGTTTTTGCCAGTTACTCACAAACATTAAGTAAGCCTCATTATGATCCCTATGCGCTTGATATTACCTTAAAACAAAATCTTGATGCATCTCCCGCAAGTGAAAAGGATTCTATAAGTAATAATGCTGTAACTTTTAGCAGTACAAAAACTGTAAATTTTACAAACGTCCGTAAAAACAGAACGGGTAACAAAAAGCCTAAAATCTACGATATTGAGAACATCGATGTGAGTTTTTCCTACATTGATATACAGAATCATACTCCATTAATTGAGTCTAATGAAATAAAAAGATACCGTGCAGGATTGGGGTATAATTTTGCTCCTCAGGCAAAATATATAGAGCCCTTTAAAAAGATGAAGTTTTTTAAAAAACAAAAAACGCATTGGTTTGATTTGATAAAGGATTTTAATTTTAATCCCATTCCAACTCAATTAAGTTTTAGGGGCGATGCCCAGCGACAGTTTGGTGCTGTAACTCCACGTAGTATTGGGTCTGATAAATATATAATTCCCACCACGTATGATAAATATTTTACAATGCAAAGGGATTACATTTTTAGATGGCCATTTACCAGGTCAATTAATTTTGATTTTACCGCTACCAACAATTCCAGGGTTGACGAACCCTATGGGGCCATCAATACACAGGCAAAAAAAGACACTGTCTGGAAGAATTTTATATCAGGAGGAAGAAACACATTGTACAATCAAACAGTAAACCTGTCCTATAATTTCCCCACTGCAAAATTACCTTTAATTGACTGGACAACTTTAAACTTCAGGTACCAAGCCACCTATCGATGGATAGGGGCTTCCAGGCTGGCCATTCCCTTAGGTAATATTATAGAAAATGGACAATCACAAGAAGCCACGGCACAACTTGATCTTACAAGATTATATAACAAATTTAAGTTTTTCAGAGCACTTGATCAGCCCAAGGTAGAGCGTGGAAATAAAACTACAACAACCAGAACTGATACAGTATTTAAATACGTTATGAAAGATAGTGTAAAAGTTAAAGAAGTTAAACGGCTGAAAACAGTTAAAGTAAAAGACCCCAATGCGATGCCTTATGTTGGTACAATGGGCATGGTATTTGGCAAATTGGTAAGTAGTTTAAAACAGGTAAATGTATCTGTATCAGAAAATGGAAATACCCGTTTACCCGGGTATATGGACAGTGCAAAAGTTTTAGGGCGTAACTGGCAAAGTAATCAGCCAGATCTTGGTTTTATATTAGGTAGCCAGCCGGATACTGACTGGTTAAATAATGCAGCTAAGAAAGGGCTTATAAGCAGCGATACTAATTTTAATACCATACTTCAGCAAAATTATGATCAGCAATTGCTTTTAACTGCTCAAATAGAACCGGTACGAAACCTTACTATTTCGCTGAATATGAATAAAACATTTAGTAAAAACTATTCTGAATTATTTAAAGATACAACAGGTACAGGAAATAATTTTGGGCACTTAAGCCCTTATACAAGTGGTAATTTCAACATCAGTTATATTTTTTATAAAACTTTATTTGGCAAATTTGATGCTAATAAAATTACTGAAGCATTTCAAACATTTCAAAATAACAGGCTTGTTATTTCCAGTCGTCTAGGTATTGCAAATAAATACAATACAGGAAAACCAGTAGATGCAGATGGCTATCAATATGGTTATAACAGGTATGCTACTGATGTATTGATACCAGCTTTTATTGCTGCTTACTCCGGCAAAGATCCCAATACAATTCCTTTACTAAATCAAAGTAATTCCAATATTAAGTCCAATCCATACAAAGGATATACCCCAAAGCCAAACTGGAAATTGGATTATACAGGCCTTAACCAAATAAAAGGGCTCGAAAAAATATTTACAAATATTACTATTTCACATGCTTATAACGCAAGCTTAGGTATGAATGGATTTACATCTGCATTGTATTATGCAGATAGTTTGCATTATGGATATCCATCTTTTTACGACACTATTTCTAAAAACTATGTTCCATACTTTTTAGTACCTAATATCACCATTACAGAACAGTTTGCGCCGCTTATAGGGATTGATGTAACGTTTACCAATCAGCTGCAGCTAAAAGTAGATTACCTTAAACAACGAACCATAAGTTTAAGCCTAATAGATTTTCAATTAAGTGAAGCACTTTCTACAGAATTTGCTATAGGGGCAGGTTATCGTAAACGTGGATTAAAATTATTAGCGGGTTTAAAATTGCCTAAGTTTTTAAGTAAAACAGGGTCAGCTAAATTAGATAATGAAATTGCATTTAGGTTCGACATGGTTATACGTGATAATATTACGATCAATAGCCGCTTGGATCAGGAAGCTACCTTGCCTACTGGTGGAAGTAAGGAAATATCCGTAATACCCACTATTGATTATTACCTTAACAGCAGGGTAAATCTTAAACTTTATTTTGAGCAGCGAAAAGTAATTCCTTACATATCATCCAGCGCACCAATTACCAATACCAGGGCAGGAGTGCAAATAAGGATATCACTGGCTCAATAAAATAATGTAATCCGAATTGGTTTATTTGAAAACTATTAAATAAAAAATCAAGAAAGATGATAGAAAAAATTGATAAGCATAAATGGTGGATAATTATTCCTATAAGAATTGCAATGATGATTTATATTTTTCTCACCTAATATTCTCATCTTATTTATTTTAAAAACAGGCAACGCCTTTACCTTTTAGTAAATTTTGTATTGCCTCAATCATCTTTTACAAGACTAAATAGTCGTCCCTCAAAAAGTCTGTAATGCTCGTCACACAAGAGTAATGTATAAAAAGTGCATTAAAAATCTGCC
>JAYVZR010000466.1:0-3125 GCA_043783135.1 Ferruginibacter sp.
TGATGTTACAGGAAAAGGGCGACTATCTTGTATTTCAACCCATCTTTACTTATCAGGGATTTGAAACAAGGGCAAATGACAAAGAAACCATCACCATACCCGACGGAGATAAAATATTGATTGTGCACCGCAACAAGGAAGCTGAGCAACGCTTTAATGATATGCTTTCTTCCTTACACTCGCAGTTTATTCAATCACAGGAAGGAAACAGTTTAATATTGAAGGGTGGGGATGTTTTGCGTAATAACTGGTTCTTTTTATTTGTAGATGCTATGAAGGAATCTAAAGTGCCGGTATTTGGTTTTGAGGCATTAAGGAATTTCAGGTTTAATACAGCAAGGCCCTCAACACATATTCATGTAAGCAGCGGGCTTGACTGGTTTGATGCTAAAGTAGAAATAGATTTTGAAGGGCAGCGTGTAGGCATCAGCGATATTAAAAAAGCATTGGCATCCAAGCAGTCTTTTGTTCAATTGGGTGATGGAACGCTTGGTATTTTACCTGATGAATGGTTAAAACGCTACTCGCTTTTATTTAAAGTGGGCGATGGTAAAAATGATAAACTGCACTTATCAAAATACCACATGAGTGTTATTGATGAGTTGTACGAAAACAGGGACGCCACCGAATTAAGTTTTGCTTTAGATGAAAAATTTGAACGTCTCCGGGAATTTAAAAACATCCCTGAAATAGCTGCTCCTGCTGAATTACAGGCGATATTGCGCCCTTATCAAACAGCAGGCTACCAATGGCTCAATTACTTAAATGAAGTGGGTTGGGGAGGTATTTTAGCAGATGACATGGGGCTTGGTAAAACCGTACAGGCATTAACCATGCTGCAACACTATAAAATACAGCAAGGTAGTTTAAAGGCCATTGTTATTTGCCCAACAACGCTGATATATAACTGGGAGAATGAAATAAAAAAATTCACCCCCCAGCTTAGCTGGCGCATACACCATGGCAGCATGCGTAGCAGGGATATTGTGGAATTACAGAAAGTAAATATAGTAATTACTACCTATGGTACTTTGCGGAGTGATATACAGACACTAATGAAAATAAATTTTGATTATGTGGTGCTGGACGAGAGCCAGGCCATAAAAAACCCGGCCTCAAAAGTTACACGGGCAGCCTGCTTATTAACAGCAAAAAATCGTTTATGCATGAGTGGTACTCCGCTTCAGAATAATACGTTTGATATTTTTGCACAAATGAATTTCCTTAACCCGGGCTTATTGGGTAGCATGGATTTTTTCCGTAACGAATTTGCTACGCCGATCGATAAATTTGGTGAGCAGGAACAAAAAGACCACCTGCGTAAATTATTGTATCCTTTTATATTGCGCCGCACCAAGGAGCAGGTGGCCAAAGACCTGCCGGAAAAAACAGAAACAATTCTTTTTTGCGAAATGGAAAAAGAACAACGCAAAATTTATGATGCTTATAGAAATAGTTACCGTGATAAAATTATGGGTGTTATTGATGAACAGGGAATCGATAAATCGCAGTTGACCATTTTGCAGGGCCTTATGAAGCTTAGGCAGATTTGTGACAGCCCGGCTATTTTAAATGAAGAAGAAAAATATCCCAATCATTCTATTAAATTAGATGAGTTGACCAGGGAGATATTTGAAAATATCGGCGAACATAAGGCATTGGTGTTTTCACAGTTTTTAGGTATGCTGGCATTGATAAGGGAAAAGTTAACAGAACAGGGAATCAAGTATGAATATTTTGATGGCAGCACCAGTATTATAGACAGGCAAAAAGCCATTGATAATTTTCAGAATAATGATGACTGCAGGGTATTTTTGATCTCTTTAAAAGCAGGAGGTGTTGGGTTAAATTTAACCGCAGCAGATTATGTATACATTGTTGATCCATGGTGGAATCCCGCTGTGGAGCAACAGGCCATTGACCGTACGCATCGTATTGGGCAAACAAAAAATATATTTGCCTATCGTATGATTTGTATAGATACTATCGAAGATAAAATTTTACAATTGCAGGAGCGTAAGCGTAAACTGGCAAGCGAACTGATTTCTGATGATGTTAATTTTGTAAAAGCACTCAGCAAGGCCGATGTGGAATATTTATTTAGTTAAATGCAATAAAGTAATTTTTTAACAGGCTTACAATCCTTTTGCCAATTACGATCCTATAAAATTTTTAAGCCTTGCAAAATCACTTTTTGAATGCGATTCAAAAATGCTTTTAAAAGCTTTGCTAACAAATTTTACAATAGCAGGCAAGCGTAATGGGGATGATTTTCTTGGGTTTTTCATATATGTGGATTTAATATGTAAAGCTAAATAACAAACTGATTTTCATCAAGGGTGGTTTTTCTTATTTTTTTTAATAGTATTTGCCGAAGCGATACTGCATTTTACAAAAAATCGCTATTGGCAAGCAAAACGCATATTTCATAATTTTATTATACTAATACAGTAGTTTATATAAATTATTTTAAATTTATAGTGGCAGCAATAGCCTGATGGTAACTGGGTTATGCTAAATAAGGAGTTTTAGCGGGCGGCTTTTCCGCATAAAATAATATAATTCCAATGGCTCCTGCTGTAACACAAATATCCGCTACATTAAAAATGCCCGTTCTTATATTATTTATACCAAGATTCATAAAATCAGTTACATGCCGGTCAAATAAAATCCGGTCAATGATGTTACCGATACCACCGCTAAACAATAAAGCAAGCGAAAACATTTTCATAAAACTCATTTTTCGGGCATTTTTAATTGCGTAGGTAAATAAGCCCAGCAAAAAAACTAAAGGTAAAATGCTCAATAACCAAAAACTGGTTGTTTTTGGTAAACCATCGCCAAGGCTTAAAGCCGCCCCGGTATTTTCAGCATATTCCAGGCGTACCGTATCATGTAAATAAGATAAAGATTCCTTATTTTTCAGGTGTACTTTGGCTATGTCTTTTGTTATTCTGTCGCAACTGATAAAGGCAAAGCAAGTGACACAAAAGAGTAATATTTTAAACCTGTTTTTCATACCATTTTATTGACTGTTATAATGCAAGTGTTATCTTGATAATAAACGGATCGAAATGTTTGTAAATATAACTACAATCCGACTTAAGAAAAAGCTCTGAAATTTA
>JAYVZR010000467.1:0-3115 GCA_043783135.1 Ferruginibacter sp.
CCTCCGTAGCCGCTTTCTCTACCGGGCACTTTTAAAAAACAGGCATGATAATTCATAAAAATCAGGCAAGTTCAAACAAGGCTTCAATCTCAACAGGAATATTATCCGGCAGCGAACCCATACCCACAGCGCTTCTTACGCCCACACCATTGTCTTCTCCCCATATTTTTGCAAACAATTCGCTGCACCCGTTTATAACATAAGGATGTCTTTCAAAATCACTGGTACAATTAACCATGCCCAATACTTTAAGCACCCTTTTTATTTTGTTGAAAGAACCCAGGTTTTGTTTTAATGTGGCCAGGATAGCTAAGCCAACCTGTTGTGCGGCCTGCTTTCCGTCCTCTATATTCATGTCTGCTCCAATGCGGCCTTTAATAAGCGTTTTATCATTCAGCAACGGGCCATGGCCCGAAACATAACAAAGATTGCCCACAATTAAAAAAGGTTTGTACACACCCAGCGGTGTTGGTGCCGGGGGTAATGCAAGGTTCAGTTGTTCAAATTGTTCATCTGGTGTCATAAAAAAATAATTTAAAATAAAAAGCTGTTTGAGTTAATTAAAATATTAGAATAATTAGTTTAAGCCGCAAAGCCTTATTCAGTTTATGTTAGAGCCTGTTTACTTTTTTTTCTTGATAAAAAAAAGTAACAAAAAAAATCAAGGCTGCCTGCCAGTAGGCAGGGCTGCATAAAAAAAGCTAAAAATTTGAAGGACTGGCTAAAATGAAATTAGCTCAATCCTCAAAACATATCCAGGCTTTTGGGCGACTTACGGGCTAATAGCAAAGCCGAGCATTTGTAACATCAATTTCATTTCTTAACGTCAGCCCTTCAAATTTTCTTAACCTGCCTACCGGCAGGCAGGCGCTTTTTTTATGAGGCCGTTCGAAGAGTTTGCGTTGTGGGCATGTTTTATTAACTCATAATTATTTATTAAAAGCATGAAAACCTTTTTAATTCTGTTGCTGTTATTTTTTGGTTATGCGGTTGCCAATGCGCAAAATGTTGCGCTTACGCAGACCGTTAAAGGAATTGTGGCAGATGAACAGTCGGGAAATATATTATATAATGTAACTGTTGCTGTTGATAATCTTCAACAGCCAATTGTGACGGTTAGTGATTCAACTGGGGCCTTTAAATTGTTGAACGTTCCCATTGGCAGGCGGCAGATAAAACTAAGCATCAGCGGTTACGAAGATGCCTGGCTTTCCAATATTGAAGTAACTTCTTCCAAAGAAGTGGTGCTGGAAATACGCATGAAGGAAAAGGTACAGAAGCTGCGGGAGATTGTTATTAAATCGGGCAAAATAAAAAATAGGGCAGTCAATGAAGCTGCCCTTGTAAGTGCCCGCCAACTGAGTACCGATGAAGCTTTTCGCTACGCTGGTACAAGAAGCGACCCGAGCCGCATGGCACAAAACTTTGCAGGCGTAAGTGGCACCAATGATGGAAGAAATGATATTATTATACGGGGCAATTCGCCGGCGGGTGTACTTTGGCGCATGGATGGTATCGACATTCCCAACCCCAACCATTTTAGTACGCTTGGTTCAACAGGCGGCCCGGTGAGTATGCTAAATATAAACACACTAAAAAATTCAGACTTCTTAACCAGTGCGTTCCCTTCGCAATATGGCAATGCCATAGCGGGTGTGTTTGATTTAAAAATGCGCAATGGCAATAATGAAAAAAATGAATTTCTGGGGCAGATGGGTTTTAATGGTTTTGAATTTGGTGCAGAGGGCCCGTTGAATAAAAATACCAAAGCATCATACCTTGTAGACTACCGTTATTCAATGGTGGCGGCCCTGCAAAACCTCGGTCTTAAATTTGGTACAGGCTCGGCTACACCCTATTATCAGGATGGTACATTTAAAATAAATATGCCCACAAAAAAAGCGGGCATATTCAGCGTATTTGGTTTGGGTGGCGAAAGCCATATTCATTTTCCGCCCGAAAGCCAGGGAAAAGACAATCTCTATTCATCCAGCGACGGAAGTCTGAGGGATCGCTATTTTAAATCAATTACTGCTGTGCTTGGTTTATCGCATACCTATTTTTTTAACGAAAAAACTTCCGGTAAAATAGTGCTGGCGGTATCCGGTTTTTCGTCTAAATACAATGAAGATATTGTAGATACAGCAAAGCCATCCACCCCTGCATATTATAAAAAACAACAACAAATAAAATATACTGCCGGGTATAATTTCAATAAAAAATATACTGCACAAAACCTGCTCACGGCCGGTATTACTGCAGATATTAATCAACTAACCCTTCGCCAGGATTACATAAAAGATGGCGATTCGGTTGTAACCAATTTTGTGAACAGCCATGCAACGGCTACGCTTATAAAATCTTTTGTAAATATCGGGCACCGCTTTTCGGATAAGCTTTCATCAAACCTTGGTTTGTTTTACCAGTTTTTTACTTTAAACAATACACAAAGCCTTGAACCAAGATGGAATATTAAATACCAGTTTAAACAAAACCAGTCATTGTCGTTTGGTGCCGGATTGCATAGCCAGACTCAACCATTGGAAGTATATTTTTATGAAACAAAAAATAACCTGGGCCAAATTGTATTGACCAATAAAAACCTCGATCTTGTAAAAAGCCTGCATGGTGTTATTGGTTATGATATCAGCTTATCAAAACAGTTTCGGATAAAATCGGAAGTATATGCACAATATATTTACAATGCTGCGGTAGAAAATACCCCCAGCAGTTTCAGCATGCTAAATGCTGGTGCCGACTTTAGTTTTCCTGACAAAACAAACCTGGTAAACAATGGTAAAGGATACAATTATGGTATTGAGTTAACGCTGGAACATTTTTTACAAAAAGGTTTTTACTGCCTGCTCACCGGCTCTGTGTTTCAATCTAAATACAAAGGAAGCGATGATGTATGGCGCAATACGGCCTTCAACAGCAATTTTGTTATGAATGCCCTGGGCGGAAAAGAATTTATTATAAACAATAAAACCAGTTTTGGAATAGACACCAAACTAACAGTTACCGGTGGCCAGCGATATACGCCTTTTGATATTGCTGCTTCTGCAAATGAAGGCTATGTGATATATAAGGAAGAGGAAGCCTACAGCAAACAACA
>JAYVZR010000468.1:0-8400 GCA_043783135.1 Ferruginibacter sp.
AAGAACTAAGCTCATTTACTCCATATCCTGCTATGCAGCCATTTACCCATTGTACGTAATGGCCTTCGGGTACCCTTTTCTTTACCTGCGGAACATTTACTTCCTTTGTACGGGAAGTTGGTAACAGCTGCGGATTATTACCATAACATTCACACATCATTTTACCCTTTGTTCCTATAATAATAACACCTCCGTCACTACCACCCATTGCCTCATCGGCACCCAGTTCTTCGGGCCTGTCGGGCAACATCCCGCCATCAATCCAGTGTAAATACACATCTGGTTTACCATCTTTACCGGGGAATTTTAATTTTAATGAAGATGCGGCGGGGAAACTATCGGGATGATAATCCGGTGCCCACATTTTCTGATATAAATCTGCCACACTGCATTCCACTTCTGATGGATATCCAAGGCCGGTAGTTTTAAAAGCAGGGTCTATAATATGACAACCCATATCACCCAAAGCACCAGTACCAAAACTTGGGTAACCACGCCAGTTAAACGGAACATATCCATTATGGTATTCTTCCCATGCCGTTGGCCCCAGCCATAAATTCCAATCCAGTTCTTTTGGCACTTCATCTTTTGTAACAGGCTTTCCAAAACCCTGTGGCCATACAGGCCTGTTTGTCCAGCAATTAATATTTACTGCATCGCCAATTAAACCGGCACTGTACCAATCCTGCATTTTTCTAACACCATCAAATGATGAACCCTGGTTTCCCATTTGGGTAACTACTTTATATTTTTTTGCAGCCTGGGTTAAAATTCTTGCTTCGTAAATGTCATGTGTCATCGGTTTTTGTACATACACATGCTTACCGAGTTTCATCGCCGAAAGAGCCGCTACTGCATGTCCATGATCGGGTATTGACACCGAAACGGCATCAATATTTTTTGCTTCCTTATCCAGCATTTCCCTATAGTCTTTATAGTATCCGGCTTTAGGGAAACGTTTCCGTGAATTTACAGACTGCCTGTCATCTACATCGCATAAAAAAACTATATTGGCATTGGGGCTTTTTGAAAATTCAGCAAGGTCACTTTCGCCTTTGCCGCCTGCGCCAATACCTGCAATATTTAATTTATCGCTGGGGGCAACAAAGCCCCTGCCTAAAACATGGCGGGGAACAATAAAAAAACCTGTAGCCGCAACAGATACATTTTTAATAAATTTTCTACGTGAATTTTGGTCATTTTTCTTTTTCATATTTTGTAATTAAAGTGGCGTTTGATATCGTTAAAAATTATAGCAGCATTGTTAATTTAATATTCAGGTATCAACAGTATCGTACACCACTACTTTACTCCATAAGTGGGCACAGTTATCGATAAATTTTAAGTGCATTGGGTCGGTTTGATAAGTATCCTGGTCTTCTTTATTGCGGAAAAACAATAGCCATGAAACTGCATAGGAACTATCAATTACTTCCCTGCTGGTAGCTGCCGGTACTCCAATGTGAAAGTTTTTAATGGTGCCGGCTGATGAAAGTTTTTTTAACCCTTCAACAAGCTTATCACAATCATGCATGCTCTGGGGGTTTTTAAGCCAAAAATAAACATGGTGAATAAAAATATTTTTCTCAATCATTAATATAAAATTTATATGCTGCTTAGTTTAAAATAATAAAATCTAAATTACTGAAAAATATTAATGTAAAATGTTCAATGTCAGATTCTGATAAAAACTGTATTTTATTATTTATACCTGTAAATTGGCCTTGTAAGGCAGGTAGGGCCGCCCCCACCTTTTACACTTATATCTTCTCCTTTATACTCCGTTACTTTACAACCTGCTTTTTCTAAAGCAGCTTTTGTTTTTGGATTGCCAGCTACCATTAAACATTCACGGGGTGCCAATGCCAATACATTGCAACCCATGCTTTCAAATTCTTCATCGGGCACTTCTACCAGCTGATAGCCACGCTGCAACAAAAGATTGCGGAACACAATAGGCATTAATGGAGAATAAACAACTGCAAGATCTATATCAACAGGGCTCAAAATTGACATCAGGTGAAACACATCTGAACTGCCTTTATAATGTGGCAGCGGAACAGTAATTACTTGAACATCCATAGGCTGTAACAACAATGTTAACTGCCTGATACCTTCCTGATTTGTGCGGTAGGTATGGCCTACCGCTAATGTATGTTCATCAAGCCATGCCACATCTCCGCCTTCCAGTGTACCCGGTGCCATTATGGTGCCAAGTATTTCAAGTCCATTTGTTTCGAATGCCTTTTTTTGGACAAGTGGTTCATTCGCTCTTGCAGCCTTACCCATGTTACAAATAATCATTCCCTTATTGGTTGCGATGGCTCCATCACGGCAATAAACAGAATCCATGTTTACGTTTGCATCTTCAGGCAAATAAAAAATTTCAGCACCATGTATTTTTAAAATAGATTTAAAGGAATCATATTCTTTCAACGCATTTTCCAAGACCGGTCTTCCGAGATAATTCAACTCTTTCCAGTACATGTCAATATGGGCATCGCTTATAAATGCCTGCGTAACATTTTTAATGAACAGCATTTTTATTTTTCCAATATCTGAATGGCAGGTAAGATTCATATTATCGTACAATTTTAAAAAAAGATTTATAATAAATTATTAAAGGTATTTTAGGGCCCTAAATATTTCATGACCATTGACCATTGACCATTGACCATTGACCATTGACCATTCACCATTGACCATTGACCATTCACACAACTATTCGCTTTTCACTTTTCACCATTCACTTTTGTCCATTCCCAGGCATCACCAATTCCTTCGTCCTGGACGATTCCGGTAAATACAAACCCATTTTTTTGTAAAATTTTTGTTGAAGCATTTTGTTCTGGTGCTGTTTTTGCAGTAATAATAATTTCAGGGTCAGCTGTTGCAACAATGGCAAGCAATTCCTTGCAGGAAAAAGATGCTATTCCCTGCCCCTCATATCTTTTAAAGGTGCCGTAAGCAATTTCAACCTTACCATCCACTGGTGCACCTATAAATCCACCTACACCAACAACTTTATCATCATCAATTACAAAGTACCCTGTCCATGGCGGGTTATAGCCTGTTTTATAATAATAGTCAGGGTATGATTTAAAAATTTCCTTACAATCGGGATTATTATAAATCTCAATGCTTCTATCTTCATCAACATGGATTGGCCTAAGTGTCCTCATTTATTTTTCAAAATCCAAATATAAAACTGGCATTTTGTTTTTCCTGAATTATTTGCTTTAAAAATTTTACTTCGCCACAACTGTACTTTACGAAATGAAGATAATAAATAAAATCTTTTAAATAGAGTGGTTGCAAGGAAAAGAGGCAATTCAAATTGTCGCAGCAACAAATGGTTGGTGTGTACGCCAACCACGGCCCAGCCTCGGCAGGTGTCCCGCCTGCCGAAATCAGGAGTGACAATTTGAATTGCACACGCAAGAAAAACCTTATAAGGTAAACACAAATTTTTTAGAGCAGAAGTATGTATAACTGGTTCCAGGTAATATTGAAACGGTCAACTTGCAAAGAAGATAATGTATATTGAAATAACTGGTAAGCAAATAAATGGCCAGTGAAGAAATTATAATACTGCCAATCCACATTATAATAAATTTAATTACCTGGCCTTGCATCTTTCCTGCTTGCGCATTAAATGCCCAGTTGCGTGATAAAATAAATTGTGCCAATGCGCCTGCAATATTACCTGCTGCATTGCTGGCGATGTACCAGCAATGAAAAACTTCCACCAGCAAAATGGTTGTTAAAAAATCTCCCAGCGATCCGGGTATTAGTGTTACCTGTGTTTTTATAAAAGTATGCATTGCTTAAACTGAATGGTAAACCTTTTTATTGATGTTGCATGAACCTTATTTTATTGTTACCTGTTTATCATAAATTTTCTGCTTGCCGGTTGAGGATAACAAGAACCCTGACGCCGGAACCACAGCATGTTCTGCAGAAAAATTTTGCCCAAGGTAGGAAGCAATCGTTTGTGCAAATTGAGTGGCATAGACAGTTTTATTTTCTTTTACTTCGCCCAGGGGATTAATATTGTATCCAAATTGCACCATCCATGTTTCTTTTGAACCTTTTACCCAAAACCCATGAGATGCCCATGTTGATGATTTGTTGCCACGTCCATGATCGGTAGTTATAAAAAAAATTGTATTGTTTTTATAAAATTTATCTGATTGAACAAAGCTCCATAATTCAGCTAAAAATTTATCAAACAAATTTGCCTGGTTTAAATAAAGATCATAGCGGCCATGATGGGCAAACTCATCTGTTTCTCCAAAACCAATATACAGTACTTTTGGATGTTTCTTTTTTACATACTCTGTTGCCAATGTAAAAGTGAGCATATCCCTGCGTGTATGTTCTTTATTATAACTGCTGGTTGCTTCGATATAGTCAGTTACAGTTTCAGTTCCTGTAAGGCTATCACCATCTGCCTGCTGATAGCCACAATTCAATGGTACCGTATTATTGGGACTATTTAATATGTAATTAAATATTTTCCACGATGTAAAAGCTGCTACTTTATTTTTATAGGCTGAGCTATTATTGAGATAATCCAGGATAGTTGAATTAGGGTTACTTTTCGGACGGTTTAAACTTACAAACCAATCATTATAACCGGTAAATATTTCATTATACCCCGGGTAAGAAATTTTATAAGGATTAACGACTGATACATCATTACCATAATTTCGGTTGCCCCAAAGCTGTCCTTTTTGAACCACAAAGTTCCAGAGAAAAGGCATTAATTTTTGCCGTCTTTCGGCTGCTGTATTGGCCCAATACATATACCTGAAAGTAGCCGTGTCTTTTACATAATCCGGATTAAATAAAATAGCCGAATCGGCTCCGGTAAATACTTCCTGCCACCTGAATCCATCTGTAGTTATGATGAAAATATTGGGGCTGCCGGAGGATTGGCAAAAAGAGGATTTCGAAACAAACAATAAAATAGTTAGTAATTTTTTCATTGAGAGATTTTTACAAAGTACCCAATGATATATCACTAAATAATGAAGTTAGCTTTATGTTTATGTTAAGGCTTACAAAAACTGATACAAAAAATATTTCCAAATAGAAGTAATGCCCTGCTATTTCTTACTGCCAGTTTCTTGTGTAGAGAAATCCTAACTTTTAAATATGCATTAGGAATGTTTGATGGTATATAGTCAATCCCATAAGCGGCTTTAATAAGTATAGATACAACTTTATAAATTAATTCTTCTTTTCGTTGAAACTGGCGAAGAAGCCCCATCATGGCATAACTGATAGGGTTAACCCACGGAATAAATGTTTCCCATTCGTACCCTTTACCCCATATAAGCCCTTTAACTGTTAAGGTGAGATCAGCCGATTGAGCAATAAGGTAATTCATCATATCAATGCTTCCGTTTGCATGTTGGTTTACTATATGAAAAATTGGCGTGTGGCCACCAAATCCATACTCATCACCCCCGGCTTTGGCATTGATATCTGCACCATATTTTACAATTACTTTCGCACAGAAAGGTGGTTTTATTCTGCACAGATATGCAACAGGCTGGCTTCATACAAAGGCGTAAATGTACAATCAAAGGAATATTTACTTTTTACTTTTTCAGGGTTATTGCTTAACAGGCATCATGTTTAACAGCATCATCTAATAAACCTGCTAACAGAAATTTCCAAGCTAAAAAAGAACTAAGGTTTTATATTTTTTGATTGTACTTATCAAAGTATTATTATCCCGTGGCCTGCGTAAAGCGCCACGGTTTTTTATGTCGAAAAAATGAATGAACTACGGATATTGTGTTTGGCGTTGTTACGGTAAAAGCTGACTTTTTAATTGTTGCCAGCAATCCCATCATTATCTGCTGCTAAACTTACAATAAAAAACTGTATGCTAATTCGGCTTCCTGAAGCTATTTTCCTCCCCCAAATATCACTTGAATATATAGAATTATTTTATCCTGTTTTTTTGCCTTTCTTTTATTATCTTGTAGCATGAAAAAAATAGTATTGATTGCCTTGCCTTTTGCGCTTATCGTTTGTGGGTTTAGTATTAAAACATTACTGCCTAAAAAAAATACTTTATTAAACCATATTGCACTGCATGTATACGACTTGCAAAAAAGCACTACGTTTTATGAGCAAATTGTACAGCTCGATTCAATACCCGAACCTTTTCATGATGGTAAACATACCTGGCTAAGTGTTAGTGCTGCCAGTCACCTGCACCTGATTAGCGGAGCAGAAAAACAAACCGCCCATGATAAGTTTACACACCTTTGTTTTACTGTTCCATCGATGGACGATTTTATCGGCAGGCTTGATAAGGGGCAGGTGGCTTACGAAAACTGGGTGGGTGCTAAATCATCTATAACAACAAGGGTAGATGGTATTAAACAGATTTATTTCCAGGACCCGGATGGTTACTGGATAGAGATAAATGATGATTATAAATAAATTGTTTTCCTGAAAAAGTTATCACAAAAATTTTATTAGAATATTTACATAAATTATTACCATGAAAAAAATATTGATCGCACTGGATTTTGAACCATCTGCAGAAAAAATAGCTGAAACCGGCAATACAATAGCATTGGCATTTAATGCAGAAATTGTTTTACTGCATGTTATTGCGGAACCTACTTATTATTCCTCTCCGGGATATTCGCCCATTATGGGTTTTAGCGGTTTTTTGGATACGATTGACGTAGAAATGACACAGGTGATGGCAGATAATATCACCAAACTGGCAAACGAATTTTTAGACAAATCGAAACAACATTTGGGCAATGCTAAAATTGAAACAATGGTAGCCGAGGGAGATTTTGCAGAAACGATAGTGGAATGTATGCAAAAAGTTGGAGCTGATATTATTGTAATGGGCTCTCACAACCGCAGGGGTTTTGGCAAAATTTTAATGGAGAATGTTGCAGAAAAAGTATTGCATTTAAGTACCGTACCGGTTTTTGTAATTCCAATAAAAGATTAATAAAAATAAATTCAATCGCATGTTTAAATACTATTTATTTTTACAACGCCGCTAAATCATTTTTATGAACAATTTTTTCAGGGGGATAATTGCTGCCTATGGCGCAAAAAAGTTAGGCGGTGGTTGTATTAGTACAGTAATTATTTTTATGGTTATCTGGTGGGCGCTTGGCCATTGCAGTTGATACATTTTATCTATAAGGCAAATGAGCCGTCCTATTAAAGATGGGATGAAAGACCGTTTCTCAATTACTTTGCAATAGCTGTTTTACAAAGATGGGCTTAATGCCAAAATCATTTTTTCTGCCAGCGGAAATAAAATATTATTCTCCAGGTGTACATGCCTGTGCAGGTCTTCTTCAAATTCTTTAAGCCCGGCAAGCGTAACTGCAAAAGTTGTGCAGGCGCCTTCAGGCGCTGTATAATTATTGGTTAGCTGCCTTATGGTGTACATTATTTCGCCTGCCTCATCGTGCTCACTTTCCAATACGGCAACCGGTCCATTGATGTAATTACTGCCGAGGTTTTTCTTTTGTTTAAAATGGTAAAGTGATTCCACTTCTTTTATCCGGGGAAACAATACCGTTTCTTCTTTATGCATGTGCAAAATCATCTCATTTTTAAGTTGATTAAATAGATTAAGTACCTCCGCCAGGTAAGGATATTTTTCTGCATGCTTTGCAACTACCTTGGTTAAATGTGCAGCAATTGACGGCATAGATTGCTTTACATAAAAATGATGATGGATAAATATATATCCAATCAGCTGCTCAGCATTCATTTCATTAAACGGCATATTTCTATTGATGGTTTCATCAGTTGCTTCCTCCAGTTCTTTCATTACGGCTTCAATTAAAAGCCCTTTTTGGGTGCAGGCTTCGGCCAGTGTGCGTTTACCTTTGCAGCAAAAATCAAGATCGTATTTTTCTAATACAGGAACTGTTTGAAAATGTTCGCTGACAATAGAGGCCAGGGTTTGTTGTGTAATATTTGTCATAATAATAATTTTTACAAAACTGGTTGTAATAATCCATTGTTTTTATGACTGCAGTCACTTTGCAATTTTTTGCTGGCTGATGTTTAAAAAAATTATGCCCGCAAAAAGTACACAGGCGGCAAGCAACAGCAATTCGTTTATTAATGGCACGGGTGTATAAGTAATAGCTGCAATGCCTTGTAGCATTAAAAATATTTCATTGACAATAATACCTGCAGCAAAAATCCTGATGCCTGTAATTGTAAGAGGCTTTAATACGATGTGTTTTTCTGCTATAAAAAATCCAAGTAAAAACATGGTTATTACTCCCAGCAAAATAAGGTGCAGGTAGCCAATTACAATGGGGCGAAAACCAAATGCCAATACGCTAAGTGATGGTATTGTAGAACCCAGTTGCAGAAACAGTT
>JAYVZR010000469.1:0-8397 GCA_043783135.1 Ferruginibacter sp.
TGAAAACGGAAACCCCGTTGATAAAGAAGGAACAGATAAAAGAGCTGCGCTTTTTATACAGGAACTGATGTGGTGTATTGAAGCGAAAAATAAAATGAAAGCCTGATAATTATTATACAAAGCATACCATGCAAAACAATTATACCATTCCGGCACAAACAAGTATTGGCCATGTACATTTAAAAGTTGCTGACCTTAAAAGATCATTAGATTTTTACCATGGGCTTTTGGGTTTTGAAATAACTCAACTATATGGCGATAGTGCTGCTTTTATATCTGCCGGTGGCTATCATCATCATATTGGTTTAAATACCTGGCAAAGTAAAAATGCAACGCCTGCGCCAGGGCATCATACTGGCCTTTATCACCTGGCAATCTTATATCCTACCCGCAGGGATCTTGCCATTATTTTTAAACGTTTAAGCGATGCCGGTTATCCTTTTGATGGCGCTTCGGATCATGGTGTTTCTGAAGCCCTGTATTTAAGCGACCCTGATAAAAACGGTGTTGAATTGTATTGGGACAGACCCAGGCAAGAATGGCCCTTAACTACCATCGGTAATATTGATATGTTTACCAGGCCACTTAACCTGCAGGATTTGTTGAAAACAATTGACTGACTATTTAGTGAAAACTGTTTTACCCAGGGTTATTTTTATACTAATTGATGTCAGTAAGAAACTGCCTAAAATAGAATTTTCATTTGCCATCTCGAGGTTGGTGTCCACCAACCCCGGCTAACCCCCGTGGCTGGTATCCCCACCGGCCACTTCTTAAGTTATAAGGTATTCCTAAAATCATTTTTAGACAGCTTCTAAGGATTTCATCATTTTTTCCAGCCAATTAATTCAGGCCAATACTACATAAATTAATCAACTTTTATAACCGATTTTATTGTTATGTCATCTAAGAGTTTAATCACATTTTTTACACAATAAGCCAATGATCCCTGCTACCTGATTGTATTTCAGTAATTTTAAAAAAAGAAATTATAATCAGGATGGCCAGTAAATTTTTAAACCGTTTTTCATTATCGCTTGCTTTGTTCCTCACGGGCATTTACTTTGCAGATGCTCAAAATAAGTTAAAACTAAAATATAAAAACTCTACCGTATATGCGGGTATTGAAGTAGGCTCAAAAGGTGTAAAAATGAGTTTTTTGGAAATTGGTAAAAATGCAAAAAAGAATGGTGCATTTAATATTTTAAAAGATAGTGCTATTAATACAGATTTTATTTCATTTACCGAGCCAACTTCCCAAGCCACAGTAAACGCAATGAGTTCCCTTTATACCACAGCCTTAAATGCTTACGATATTCCGGCAGAACGCATTTTTACTGTTGTAAGCAGTGGTGTAAAAGTTACTGCTGAAAAAGAAGAGAAGAGCAATTGGATTAAAAACCTTGCTGATTCTGTAAGAGTAAAAATTAAAGAACCAAACCGGCGTATTGAAGTAGTAGATGTAATAGAAGAAGCCCGTTTATCGCACCTTGGCATCATTCCTGAATCAAAAAGGTTTACTACTTTTTTAATTGACATTGGAAGCGGAAACACTAAGGGTGGTTATTTTCCGACAGGGAATGTAAAGGATTTTAAACTTTTTCAATTGACATGGGGCACAAAAAGTACAGCAAATGCTACTGAAAAAAGAATGGAAGATGATAAGTCAATTGCCAACTTTAACAAGCAATTATCCAGGGTACTTGCCAGCGCTGTTAATACGGAAGTAATTTATGGAGTAAATTCCAGTGGTGCGTATAACCTCAGCGATAATATTGCTTTTAGCGGTGGTATTGTTTGGTCAGTAGCCACCTTGTTATTTCCTGAATTGGTAGATAACTCGATTGTGTCAGTAACTTTTGATGACGTTCTTAAATTCAATGAAAAGCTATATACAAATTATCCTTCTCTTTTAGATTCGGCAATTGTAAGAAATCTTAAGGACAGTACGCTTGACAAAGGCGCAATTGCCAAAGAAGTAAAAAGGGTACACCAGGTTTTTGACCAAAAATCTTTATTGGCAGGCACCGGCTTATTACTAAAAATAATGCGTCAGTTTGTAGGTATATATGAAACAAAGCAATTCTTTTTTGTAAAGAACGGACAGGTGGGATGGATTTCTGCATACGTTGATCAAAGCATAGTCAAATAATTTACTTGTTTCTGCTAATTATTGATACAGTAAATAGTAAAGATTTATGAGAGATACTAAAACATCATTATTACTTTTACTGTCTTTACTACTTCTTTCTTTGTCGTTGGTATTACTTTCTATCTGGGGGTATAACTTTTACTTTGCCAGCCAAAACGATAAGGTAAAAACCGATACGCCAATAAATATTGTTTCAGCCGTTGGACAAAATACTAATGCCATTCGTGATTCTCTTCAAAAAATTTATATTTCTACAATTAATAAGCTGGATAGCCGGATTGATTCTACAAAAAACGCTGCCGATTCTGTGATTGGAAATGTAGATAATAATTTGGCGGAGATCAATAAACTGAAGGAAGAAATCGCAATAATTTTAAAGAAAAATAATAGCCTTGCTGACCTTGGCACAGCCCGTGAAAAAATTGATGAACTTCAGCAAAAGGTAGAGCAGTTGCGGAACCGCAACCTTGATGTAGAAAAAGAAAACAAAAGATTAAATGTGTTACTGGTTCAGCTTACCAGCGATAAGACTAGTGTTGAGGAAAATAGTAAACACCGAAATTCGATAGCAAGGCAGGTAAGTGAAAACATCGACGTAACACCTGGATTTACTGCATCGGATATGCACCTGGCAGCCCTGACTGTAAATGATGATGACATAGAAAAAGAAACTTCTGAAGCAGATGAGACAGAAAAAATAACCGGCTCTTTTATTGTAAAAAGTAAAAATAATACAGGCAGCAGTGCCGATGTAATGGTGGTGGTATTACAACCCAACGGTAAGGTATTACAAAACTCAGTTTGGGAGTCTGGCACATTCGATACACCCGAAGGGAAAAAAGCTTACTCACACAAAGTGCATTTTGAGTACCAGAAAGGTGAAGCAAAAAAATTACTGTTTTCTTTAAGTACTGATAAATTTGAAAAGGGAAATTATATATTTCAAGTTTATTACAACGGATCGATTATCGGCAGGCTGGTAAAAACATTATCGTAATTATTGTTGCTTTAGTAATCGCCCGGCACAGGAAACTTGCCACACTTTGTACGCACCTCATTCCTGCGCCTATAGGAGTATCTATTCTTTATTAAAACTTTCCATATCATTTATAAAGTTTTTTTCATTAAAGTTTTTTACTTTCCTCGGCAAGTTTTTTAAATTTTGTAAAGATTTCAATAATTCTTCACTTAACAGCTTTTTTTTGTTACTTGCTGTAATATTTAAAATTTGTTTCAATATTTCTTCAGATAATTTTACTTCATAGCTAAATTCTTTTTTAACTTGATATATCTCACCTGTAAATTTTGATACATTTTCTTTGAAATCAGTAAACTTTGGTTTCTTTTCTTTATACCAATTTTCATACCCCTGTTTAGGCAATGCAAGAATAAATCTTATTTTAAGGGTTAACAAATCAGGTCCATAATATTTGCCTTCGAAATAATTGTTCATTTCATTTGATAAATCTTGAATGACTGGGCTAATATTCGCAAATATTTCCTGTGCAACTCCTATTCCTAAATCTATTTTCATTTTATCTAAATATTTTATTCCATCAGGCGCAGGGCTCCAGCCCTGTGTCTCCATGTTACTAATCTTTGCACATCAAAACTATCCAGAATTTAAATAATACACTACAACATGGTAATAATAGAAGGTACCTACTTATTTTTCTTCTAAAAGACTTAATGCAAATTTCAATTGCTGCTCCATACTTATATGCGTGTTATCTATTACAATTGCATCACCAGCTTTTCTTAAAGGGCTTACATCCCTGTTTGAATCTATATAGTCACGCATCTCCAGGTTATTCTTTACTTCTTCAATTGTGATGTTTGGATTTTTTTCAAACATTTCTTTAAACCTTCGTTCAACCCTTACTGATATATCTGCGGTCATAAATATTTTTAGTTCTGCATGTGGAAATACAGTAGTTCCGATATCCCTTCCGTCCATTACTATACCCTTCTTTTTCCCCATTTTTTGTTGTGCCGCCACTGCAAAAGATCTTACAGCTTTTATAGTAGCTACCTCGCTTACATTTTCCGCAATTACCAAATCTCTTATCATATATTCTACACTTTCTCCATTTAAGAAAATTTCTGACTGGCCTGATTTTGCATTGTAATTAAATTCTAAACTAATATTTTCTAATGCTTTCTGTACCTCTTCATTATTTGTCCAGTCAATATGATGGCGTAAAAAATATAAGGTAATTGCCCTGTACATGGCTCCGCTGTCAATATAAATATAGCCTAGCTCCTTTGCTAATTGTTTTGCCAAAGTACTTTTGCCGCAAGATGACCAACCATCAATAGTGATAATACTTTTTTTCATCATAGCAAAAGTCAGTCAAAAAAATTAACCTTCAAAAAAAAACACTATGATCTTGATTTATAAGTAAACTTAAATGCATCATACCGAAAACATAAAAGCCATCTTTAAAGATGGCTTTTATGTTTTATATATATTTTCTAAAAAATCATGCTTCTGATTTTGCTTCTTTGATAGTTGCTACAGGCTTTAATGTAAACAGTATTTTTTCTTTTGCTTCATCTAAATCGGCTATCAAAACATCTCCTTCTTTTACAGCCATATTTAGTATTTCTTCCGCTAAAGGATCTTCCAGGTATTTCTGAATGGCCCTGTGTAATGGCCTTGCACCAAACTGAGAATCGTACCCTTTTTCAGCAATAAAATCTTTTGCCTGAGGTGTTAATTCCATTGAAAAACCAAGATTCACCAAACGTTTCATTACACCTTTCATTAAAATATCTATTATTTCAAAGATATTTTCTTTGCTCAATGAATTGAATATTACCACATCATCTATCCTGTTTAAAAATTCAGGGCTGAATGTGCGCTTTAATGCTTTTTCAATAACAGCTTTATTATTCTCATCTGCATTTAAAACCCTTGCTGCGGTTGCAAAACCTACCCCTTCGCCAAAATCTTTTAATTGGCGGGCGCCAATATTGGATGTCATGATGATGAGGGTATTTTTAAAATCGATTTTTCTGCCCAACCCATCGGTCAACAATCCATCATCCAGTACCTGCAATAAAATATTATAAATATCGGGATGCGCTTTTTCAATTTCATCCAGTAATATCACACTGTATGGTTTGCGTCTTACCTTTTCCGTTAGTTGTCCGCCTTCTTCATATCCAACATATCCAGGAGGCGCACCAATGAGGCGGCTTACACTAAATTTTTCCATGTATTCGCTCATGTCAATCCTTATTAAAGAATCATCATTATCAAACATGTACCTTGCCAATGCTCTTGCCAGTTCTGTTTTACCTACACCTGTAGGCCCAAGAAAAATAAATGTACCGATTGGTTTTTTAGGGTCTTTTAAACCAACACGGTTACGCTGTATGGCTTTCACCACTTTTGAAATACCCTCTTCCTGGCCCACAACAGCACCTTTTAAATCATCAGCCATGCGGCGGAGTTTTTCAGTTTCAGCCTGTACCATCCTTTTTACGGGTATACCTGTCATCATACTGATTACTTCGGCAATATCTTCTTCTTCAATCGGAAAACGCTTGTGTTTACTTTCTTCCTCCCAGTCATTCTTGGCTTTTTCCAATTCTTCCTGCAAACGTTTTTCGGTATCCCGTAAAGAAGCAGCTTCTTCAAAGCGCTGGCTTTTTACAACCTTATTCTTTTCGAGTTTTATATCTTCTATTTTCTTTTCGAGTTCAATTACTCCTTCTGGTACATTGATGTTTTTTATATGCTTTCTTGCGCCTACCTCGTCCATTACATCAATGGCCTTATCTGGTAGTAGCCTGTCAGTCATATAACGCTCACTTAATTTTACGCAGGCATCAATTGCTGTACTGCTATAGGTAACATTGTGATAATCTTCGTATTTGCTTTTAATATTTGTAAGAATTTCTATTGTTTCCTCAACCGATGGCTGTTCAACAATTACCTTTTGAAAACGACGGTCCAGTGCACCATCTTTTTCAATATGCATCCTGTATTCATCCAGTGTAGAAGCGCCAATACATTGTAATTCGCCCCTTGCCAAAGCAGGTTTAAAAATATTGGAAGCATCTAAAGAACCACTTGCACCACCTGCACCAACAATGGTGTGTATCTCATCAATAAATAAAATTACATCCCTGTTTTTTTCAAGCTCATTCATGATGGCTTTCATCCTTTCTTCAAACTGTCCACGGTATTTTGTACCTGCTACCAATGCTGCAAGGTCAAGCGATACAACCCTTTTATCAAACAAAACCCTGCTTACTTTTCTTTGAACAATGCGTAATGCAAGCCCTTCTACAATAGCAGTTTTACCCACACCAGGTTCACCAATTAAAATAGGGTTATTCTTTTTACGGCGACTCAATATCTGCGATACTCTTTCTATTTCAGTTTCCCTGCCAACGATAGGATCTAAAGATCCACTCTCTGCTAACCTGGTAATATCACGTCCAAAATTATCTAATACAGGTGTTTTAGTTTTTGGTTGATTTGCTGCTCCACCGCGTTGTGCTTTTTGCTGCTGACTGTATTGTTTCTTTTCTTCATCAAAATCATCTTCATTCTCATCACTAAATTCTGCAGCCGGAGGGTTGCTGGTAACAAAACCTAATTCGTTTTTAAAAATGTCATAATCCACGTCAAACTGATTTAAAATCTGTGTAGCAATATTCTCCTTATTTTTTAAGATAGACAGCATCAGATGCTCACTTTCTACCATTACGCTTTTATGCGCCTTAGCTTCCAGCACTGTAATGCGGATTACCTTTTCTGCCTGTTTAGTTAAAGGAAGAGAATTAATATTAGCAATGTTTTTTCCTGTCTTATCTTTTACGGCAACTTCTATTTCTTTACGTAATTCGTAAAGGTCTACATTGAGTGATTTTAGTATTTTAATGGCGGTATTTTCTCCGTCCCTTATCAATCCTAACACTAAATGCTCTGTGCCAATAAAATCATTTCCCAGGCGCAGTGCTTCTTCCCTGCTATAAGAAATGATCTCTTTTACTTGTGCTGAAAAATTGTTATCCATCCGTAATGAATTTAGCTTGTACAATAATAACGATTATTTATTAGATATAGTTTGCCGAAAAGGTGAAATGTTAATATGTTAAAAAATTAAGAAAATAGTATTTTTCAATAATACAAAATGTATAACCAATGTATAAATAGAAGATTACGGGCTGCTTAACTTTTAAAAAAGGGCCACTGCTGTTTTTCTTAAAAAAATTGAATAAGAATTTTCCTTTACTTTACAAAGAACATAACGTCCAGAACTTCAAGCTTATTTAATGAATGTCAAAATAGATACCAAAGAAAAATTTAATGTTATTACGCCGAATGAAGCAAATCTTACTGCTATAATGACAGAAGAACTAGTAAATATGTTACTTAGTTACCAACAAAAAGGCATTCCGCATATTGTTTTAAATATGCATTTAGTAAATAGTGTTGATGAAAATAGTGGTGAAAAGTTGGCAAACCTGCAACAAAATTTTTACGAACATAATTGCTCTTTTGTAATATGCAACTTACAACCGGCGGTAGAAACCCTGCTTGATACAATGGAATTACTGGAGGTAATGAATGTTACCCCTACTGAAAGCGAGGCATGGGATATTGTACAAATGGAAGAAATTGAAAGAGAAATACTTGGCGATGCTGAAGTGTAAATGCAAATTGAAATTTGATTTACGCAGCAGGCAATATTATCGGTTTTTAATGTGTTTATTATATATTAAGTTTATTTTTGCAATAAATTTCTACCCCTTTATAAACTATGTTAGCATTAACCATACTTGGTAATAACTCTGCTATACCTGCATGGGATAGAAACCCTACTGCGCATATACTTCAATGTATTGACGAGTGTTACCTTATTGATTGCGGAGAAGGTACGCAAATTCAAATGGCCAAATACAAAATCCGCAGAAGCAAACTCAACCACATTTTTATTTCGCATCTGCATGGTGACCACTATTTTGGTTTGATTGGATTATTAACCAGTATGAGTTTATTAAACCGCACACAGGGCCTGCATTTACATGCTCCTGCTGCACTTGAACAAATCATTACATTACAATTAACTGTAGCAGATGTAAGGCTGAGTTACCAGCTTTACTTTCACGCCATTACTTCAGAAAGCATCATTGTAAAGGATAGTAAAATTATTGTTGAAAGTTTTAAGGTGAGGCACCGTATAGAATGTTGGGGCTTTCTTTTTACAGAAAATAAAAATCCCCGG
>JAYVZR010000470.1:0-3088 GCA_043783135.1 Ferruginibacter sp.
CCGGTTTTCAAATGCATGGTAACCGCTGGCATGTTGGTGTAGTAGCAAAAGACTTAACAACAACATTTAATGCATGGACTTTTAATTTTACAGAAAAAGAAAAAGAAGTTTTATACCTCACAAAAAATGATATTCCTGTAAAGTCAACAGAAATAACTTCACCAAGATTAACAATTGGCGGAGGATATAATTTTAAAATAAGTAATTCTTTTAGTTTGTTAACCGAAGCAGACCTGGATGTAACATTTGACGGCCGGCGTAATACAATTATCAGCAGCAATCCAGTTAGTGTAGATCCACATCTTGGCCTGGAAGCATCTATTAAAGATGTGTTTTTTGTAAGGGCAGGTATAACAAATTTTCAGCAGGCACTGGCAGATGGAGATACACTAAATCAAAAAAAAGTGTGGATATACCAACCGAGTTTGGGTGCTGGTGTAAAAATAAAAAATGTAACGCTTGATTATGCATTTAGTAATCTTGCCAACCAGTCTAATCCATTATACACACATATATTTTCACTGCTTATTACTTTAGTGAAAAAAGAAAAAGTATAAGATCATACATTTCAATTTACTGCAAGATGAGAAAATTTTTAACCCCGATACTGCTGCTTTGTGTTACTATAACTCATGCACAGCTTAATAATAGCTGGATTGATTACAGTAAGACTTATTTTAAATTCCAGGCAGGCAAATCCGGTGTTTATAGGATCAATCAATCAACTTTATCTGCTGCAGGATTGGGCAATATTCCGGCTGAGCAATTTCAATTATGGCGCAATGGTGAAGAGGTACGCATTTTTACTACTGTGGCAAGTGGCCTTTTAAGTGCTTCAGATTATATAGAATTTTGGGGGTATAGAAATGACGGCAGGCCGGATAAAAATCTTTACCGGGATACTTCCTACCAGTTATCAGACAGCTTTAGTGTACATACCGATACGGCTACATTCTTTCTCACCGTAAACCCTGCAGGTAATAATTTAAGATACACTTCTGCCATAAATGATGTGGCAGGCAACACGCTTACTGCCGATAATTATTATATGCGTAAACTGCGAACATCCTTTAAATCGCAATATAACCGGGGATATGCAGCTGTAGTTGGAGAATATGTTTACTCATCTTCTTACGACCTTGGGGAAGGATACACCAGTGATAATATAGCACACTGTTGTGATCTTTATCAAAACTATGGTAATTTATATGTTTATACAGCAGCACCTGCTAACAGTGTTTCCTTTTATATTGCTGCTTTTGGTAATTCATTATATAAAAGAAATTTAAGTGTAAAGTTCTATAACGATGTGTTATTTAACGATGCACCTATGGATTACTTCAGCATTGTAAAAAAACAGGTAAGCAATATACCTATAAGTTCAATTACTCAAAACCCAACACAATTCTGGATGTCGGTAAATGGTTATGTACCACCGCCTGGTATTGCAAATAATAATGACAGGATAGTTGTTGGCGAAATGATACTGACTTACCCATCGATGTTTAATTTTTATAATGAAAAAAATTTTTATTTTGAACTGAATGCTTCTGCTGCTGGCAATTATCTTGTAATAGATAATTTTAATGCAGGTGCTACAGCACCGGTTTTGTATAGTATGAGCGATGGTCAAAGGTTTACAGGCGATATTTCTGTACCGGGTAAAGTAAGTTTTGCTTTACCTCCCTCTGCTACTGCTATCAGGAAATTTGAACTTGTAAATCAGGAAACAGATAACATTTCTATAGTAAATACTATTTCATCCAGATCATTTATAGATTTTTCAAAAGCTGTTAACCAGGGCGACTATATAATTATCAGCCATTCTTCTTTATTCAATGATGGCAATGGTATAAATTATGTAGATGAATATAAAAAATACAGAGCATCTGCTGCCGGTGGAAACTTTAAACCAGTAATAGTTACAATAGATGAGCTAAATGATCAATTTGCTTTTGGCATAAAAAAACATCCTGCCGCTATACGCGACTTTATTCGTTTTATCAATACACAATTTAGCGTAAAGCCTAAATACGTTTTTTTAATAGGAAGAGGTATGAGTGCAATGGACTATAAACAAAATGAAACAAACCCCGTAACAGATAAAATAGATTTAGTGCAAAGCTTTGGATGGCCCGCTTCAGATGTATTGTTATCCTGCCTTCCCGGGCAAAATGTACCGTTAGTTCCTATTGGCCGTCTGGCTGCTATTAATGGTACAGAAATTAAATATTATTTAAACAAAGTAAAAGAATACGAACAGGCACAGGCATCAACAAGTCAAACTATTGATGACAAAGCCTGGATGAAAAATGTAATAAATGTTGCAGGTGGTGCGGACAATGAGGAAAGCAATTTGTTTGTAAGTTACATGAATGATTACAAAAGAAAAATAGAAGACAGTGCTTTTGGGGCCCATGTTGAAACGTTTGTAAAGGCTTCCAGCTCTGCAGTAGAGCAGGCCAATGGAGAACGTATAGAGCAACTTATAAATGGCGGTGTTAGCCTGATTCAGTATTTTGGCCATTCATCTGCCAATACACTTGCCTTTAATTTAAGCAGCCCCGAAATATATACCAACAAGGGCAAGTACCCTATGTTTAATGTAAGTGGTTGCAGCGCAGGTAATTTTTACCTTTTTGATCAAACACGTTTAGCAGGCAACCTTACACTTTCCGAAAAATATGTATTGGCAGATCAAAGGGGAAGTATTGGATTTATAGCAAGTACCCACCTGGGTATCCCTCCTTTTTTAAATTTCTTTAATACACAATTGTATAGTGCCCTTTCACTTGACCTGTATGGAAATACCATTGGAAACCAGCTTAAGAAAACTTTACAGGTTTTAGGCAGTAACCCACAAACGCTCGATTTTTATACCAGGATCCACCTTGAGGAACTTAATCTTCATGGAGATCCGGCCATAAGAATAAACGCCTTTGCATTGCCCGATTTTGTTGTAGAAGACCAGTTGGTTAAAATTAGCCCTGCCATAATTTCTGTTGCAGATAACAGTTTTACGCTGAATGTTAAAATGATGAATATCGGTAAAGTGATTAAAGATTCTATAAGGGTTTCTGTTGTAAGA
>JAYVZR010000471.1:0-8340 GCA_043783135.1 Ferruginibacter sp.
TAATATGTTTTCCTTCCAATAAAAACCGGTTATAAACTTCACGGGCTTTGTGTTCAAAATTATCTAATAGTAAATTAGATCGCCTGGTATCTTCAACAGTTCCACTTAACCGGCCCTTGACGATATTCCATTTTTCATTACTGATAGATACATTGGTGGTAATTTCGGCACGTATACCACCAACTGTAATGCGCAAATAAACAGGGTATTTATCCTTCCTGTTTTTTCTTCCCTTCCTGATAATACACAGGGTTGAAAGGCTATGTTTCCGTTCCATATTTTGCTTGATTTTTTTAGTTAAAAAAATTACCGGAATTTTTGGATGAAACAATAAAAAAAATGCAATAAAATGCAGGCAAATTTTAAAAAGTCTAGATACTTTTTAGATAAGGGTTTCAGCCAAAACCAGTGAACAAAATTGAAAAAAAGATTTGTTCACCGTTTTGTTCACCAGAATATTGATAATATTTAATATTATTTGATATCCTGAAAAACAAAAAAGCCAGTAAAATCAACGTTTTACCGGCTTTAGGCAGAAAATAATTTCTATTTAAGTGACCTGGATTGGATTCGAACCAATGACCCTCAGCTTAGAAGGCTGATGCTCTATCCAGCTGAGCTACCAAGTCTGCAATTTTTGCAAATATAGGGCAATTAAATAATTCCAGTTTAAGTGTTTATCAGCTAATTTGTTGCTGATTTATTTCAAATATTTCTATGGTGTATTTGATACCAATGTTATATATTTGCCAAATTATATTAAATCAATAGGGAAATTATTACATTAAATAATTCCTGATATTGATTACTCTTAACTAAAAAATTAATTTATGATTATGAAACAACTTAAAGCGACATTAGTTTTTATTTGTTTAGCCCATATGGCTTTTGCCCAAAATTATGGTGGCGTAAAAAAAGGTTCAGCTATAGGATTTAGTGCAAACCTTACTGATTTCACTGCTTCACTTTGGAAATCAGGACCATTGCAACCAGGATTTTCTATTATGTACTGGCACGGAATAGGAGCAAAAACTGACTATTCTATTCGCTATAATGGTGTTTTTACTAATTACTCAAAAAATTTAACCAGTAATAGCAGTTATGCAAATGAACTGGAAGCTTCTTTGCATTTAAGGATGTTTAATAATGATCATTTACTAAATCCTTTTCTTTCTGCTGGTCTTGGCGGCGGTGTTTACGGAGGTAACTTTGCCGGATATGCCCCATTAGGCGGCGGTTTACAAATGAATTTATTTAACGACGGTTATATTACTTTGCAGATGAACTACCGTGTTAGTTTTTCAACTGTCAATTTAGATAACAATTTGTTTTATTCACTAGGGTTTAGCCAGAGTATACATAGTACACAGGCTTATGTAGCTCCTCCACCTCCTCCTATTCCGGTTGTTGTAGATACTGACAAAGATGGTATTCCGGACAATGTTGATAAATGCCCAACTGTACCGGGTATTGCTAAATACAATGGTTGCCCAATACCAGATACTGATGGTGATGGTATTAATGATGAGCAGGATAAATGCCCAACTGTAGCCGGTCTTGCTAAATATCAAGGTTGCCCAATACCAGATACTGATGGTGATGGTATTAATGATGAAGAAGATAAATGTCCTACAGTAGCAGGTGTTGCCAAATATCAAGGTTGCCCAATACCCGATACTGATGGAGATGGTGTTAATGATGAAGAAGATAAGTGTCCGTCAGAAGCTGGTCCCGCAACTAATTTTGGTTGCCCTATAATTAAGCCTGAAATTATCCAGAAGATAAATAAGAGTGCGAAAAATATTTTCTTTGTAACTGGAAGTGCGAAGTTGCTGGCTAAATCTAACGCCTCATTAAACAATGTCGTAAAAATTTTAGCTGAAAATCCAAGTTACAAAGTTGACATCTCCGGTCATACGGATAACACGGGTAAAGCAGAAAAAAATCAAACACTGTCGGAAGCAAGAAGCAATGCAGTAAAGACTTATTTTGTGAAGAAGGGCGTTGATGAAACCCGCCTGAATGCTACAGGTTATGGTCAAGATAAACCTATTGCTAGTAATAAAACAGCAAAAGGCCGTACCCAAAACAGAAGGGTAGAAATGACTGTAAGAAATTATTAATTCAATCTATTTAATAAAAATGCCTCACAATTTTGTGAGGCATTTTTATTTTAAAGAAATGTTTCAGGTAAAAATTATTGACCCAACAAATACAACAGCCATGTGGAACTTCAGTGGCGTCGCACCTTTCAAAATTTTATCTTTGTGATACTCTTCCCCAATTTGCTACCATTTACAACAAGCCTAAAACTATTCATTACATTAATCCAGAAAGCTTCTTATTTGTTTTAACCCATTTTTTCTTCCAGTTCCATTACTTTTTCAAATACAGTTTCGTATTCTTTATTTAAAGCATCAAGCTCTGCGGTAACTGATTTATATTCTGTTTCGATTTGTTGAAATTTATCTTTGTCTGCATAATTATCAGGCGAAGCCATAAAAGCTTCTACAGAAGTTTTACGCTGGTTAAGCTGTGCCAGTTGTTCTTCTATTTGTTGAAAACGTGTTTTATTTTTTTGATATTCTTTTTTAATATCCTTATCAACGGGGCTGCGTTGATGCGTAACTGTCGGTATAACTTCTGTTGCTATTTCTTTCTTAACAGTTTTTTCTTTATTATTTTTAGGGTCTGTATTTTTTTCAACAAGTTCTGCATTTTTAGCTGCAGCTATTCTTCTTTCCTTCCAGTCTTCCCACTCTGCATAACTTCCTTTAAATTCAACAATTTTATGGTCTTCAATTTCCCATATTTTATTGGCTATTTTGCTCACAAAATGCCTGTCGTGACTTACAAATACAATACTGCCTTCATAATTATTCAATGCGCCTATAAGCAAATCAACAGAATGTATATCAAGGTGATTGGTAGGTTCGTCCAGCATTAAAAAATTAGCCTTGCTAACAATTGTTTTTGCAAGCGCAACCCTGGCTTTTTCACCACCGCTTAATACTTTTATTTTTTTATCAACATCATCACCACTAAATAAAAAACAACCCAGTAAACTTCTTAATTCAAGATCGGTTTTTCCGCTTCGGCTTTCCCGCATTTCATCCAATACATTATTCTCAATATTTAGTGCTTCCAGCTGGTGCTGTGCGTAAAAAGATTCTTCTACATTATGCCCCCAGATTCTTTCGCCGGTTATTGCTTCGTTGCCAACAATAACCCTAAGCAAAGTAGATTTTCCTTTACCATTTGCACCAATCAAGGCTATCTTATCACCTCGGTCAATTTCGGCACCGGTATCTTCCATAATTACCAGGTCGCCAAAACTTTTAGATACATGTTTTAAAGTACACAAAACCCTTCCAGGCTGTTTATCTACAGCAAAGTTGATGCGCATATTTGGCCTTTCTATTTCAACATTTTCTATGCGCTCTAATTTTTCAAGCCGCTTTACAATACTTTGTGCTGCTGCGGCTTTGCTGGCTTTTGCTTTAAACCTTTCTACAAAACGTTCATTCTGCCGTATATAATCCTGCTGGTTCTCGTAGGCTTTTTGCTGCATATCAACTCTAAGTGCTTTCTCGGTTTCGTAGTAGCTGTAATTGCCTGTATAAAAATGTAATTTTTGCTGGTATAGCTCTACTACCTTATTTACCATCCTGTCTAAAAAATAACGGTCGTGGCTTACCATCACTACAGCTCCCTGGTAGTGTTGCAGATATTTTTCAAGCCATTCAATACTTGGTAAATCAAGGTGGTTAGTAGGTTCATCCAATAATAAAACATCAGGATGCATCAATATCATTTTTGCAAGCAAAACCCGCATGCGCCAACCTCCACTAAATAATTTATAGGGCTTGTGTAAATTTTCGTTTGTAAAGCCAAGCCCTTGTAAAATTTCCTCTGTTTTATGATGGATATCATAACCACCTGATACTTCTAATTCGTGTAGTTTTTCACTATACTCATGCGCCAGTGTTTCGTCGCCTGTTTTTTCAAGCTCAAGCCCGATAGCTTCAATTTCTTTTTCCAGTTCTTTCACTCTTTCAAAAGCACCCATGGCAACTTCTAAAATTGAATCTTCTGTATCAAAACTTAACAGGTCCTGATGCAAAAAACCAATGGTAGTTTCCTTGCCTTGTTCAACGGTTCCTTTATTTGGTAAATATTGCCTGGTGAGTACTTTTAATAAAGTAGATTTACCTGTACCATTATACCCAATTAAAGCAATACGTTCATTGGGTTGTATATGCCATGTGGCATCTTCAACAATAGTTCTGGCGCCAAATTCAAACGTCACATTTTGTAATCCTAAAAGCATAGATGTATATAAAATTTTTTCATTATTGAGTACCTGTCTGGGTGCAAAAGTAATTCAATCGGCAAACTATTTAAAGATTTTGATGTTATAACGTAGCTTTGCAAAAATTTTATACATGAAAAGGATAGCATTGATACTTCTGTTTTTTTTGATTGGCTTTAGTATTTACTGGTTTAAATTCAAAACAGAGGCTGGTGTGGCGGAGGTAAAAGAAAAACCAATAGCAACGAGCATCCATTCTATAGTTTTTAATAATAATATCGACAAAATGATGAATGCTTATTTTGAATTGAAAACGGCTTTTGTGGAGGCAGATACTTTGCAGGCAAAGAACGCAGCTAAAAAATTTATTATAACAACAGATAGCATTCAATTGAGTGAATTGAAGAAAGATTCGAGCGGTATTGCTGAAAGCGCAGTAATGCAGTTAGCTGACATAAAAATAAATGCTGAAAGCCTGTTAAAACAAACCGACATAACAGAAATGAGACATGATTTTAGAATGGTGAGCGAAAGTATTTATCCCTTGCTAAAAACAATTCATTATGAAGGCGAAACTTTGTATTGGCAAAATTGCCCAATGGCATTTGGTGAAGGAAAAGAGGCTAACTGGATAAGCAATACTGAAGAAATTATAAATCCATACATGGGTAAAAAAAATCCGGAGTATAAAGCTACGATGCTGCATTGCGGCGAAGTAAAAGACAGTATTAAAGCGCAGTGAAAACAATATTACTCCAATAAAAATCCGTTAATCCCTAAATTGAAAAAGACATTTTGGTAAAAATTCTGAAAGTACAGTTATGTTTATTTTTTTTTATGCTGATTTGCTTTTTTGTTTCGGCACAAAAAAAATTTACCATTAGTGGTTATGCTAAGGATACACAAAACGGAGAAACGTTAATTGGTGCCACCATTACGGTTAAAGGAAATACAAAAGGAATTACAAGTAATCAGTATGGGTTTTACTCAATAACATTATTAGAAGGAAATTACGAACTGCTTTGTTCTTATACAGGTTACCAGGCCAAATTAAAAGAAGTAAAACTGGATGGAGATCAAAAGCTTGATTTTGACCTGTCGACAAAGGGCGCTATGCAGGAACTGGTAATAGCTTCCAAAAAAACAGATGGCAATATCAAGAATGCACAAATGGGGAAGTTTGTATTACCTATTGATCAAATAAAAGCCCTTCCTGCTTTTTTAGGCGAAGCCGATTTATTAAAAACAATTCAATTGCTGCCAGGCGTTCGTAACGCAGGTGAAGGAAGTGCAGGCTTATATGTTCGTGGTGGTGGCCCGGATCAAAATCTTATTTTACTGGATGATGCAATAGTTTATAACACGGGTCATTTATTTGGATTCTTTTCTATTTTTAACTCAGATGCCATTAAAAATGTTTCCTTAATAAAAGGAGGAATGCCTTCACAATATGGCGGGCGCTTGTCAAGTGTATTGGATATTTCCATGAAGGAAGGAAATGATAAAAAATTTCAGGTAGAAGGTGGATTAGGATTGATTGCTTCACGGATTTCAATACAGGGCCCTATCAAAAAAAACAAAGCTTCTTTTATTATTTCTGCAAGGCGAACCTATATTGATGCACTAACAAAACCTTTCATAAAAAGGAGCGCCCAGTTTTATGGCTCCAGTTATTATTTTTATGATGTAAATGCAAAAGTGAATTATCGTTTTTCTGATAAAGACCGCTTGTATATAAGTGGTTATTTCGGCAGGGATGTATTTAATTTTGTAAATGGAAAAAGAAGCCTTGCTGTAGCTATTCCCTGGGGCAACTCAACTGGTACCGTACGCTATAACCATATTTTCAGTAAAAAGCTTTTTGGCAATACCTCGCTTATTTTTAATAATTATAATTTTAGTTTCGAGGCTGCCCAAAGTAATTTTAAAATAAAATTAGCTTCAGGTATACGGGATGAAACTATAAAACAGGATTTTGATTTATATCCTTTTGCCGGGCATAAAATAAAGTTCGGAGGATTATTTACCTATCACAAATTTACCCCTTCAGTAGTGAGCGGAACGCAGGATACCGTAGTGTTTACACCTCAAAATGCTCAGGCCAAATATGCGAGAGAAGCAGCATTATATGTACAGGATGACTGGGATGTAAGCAACAAAATAAAAATAAGTGCAGGATTACGATATAGTTTATTTCAGCAAACCGGGCCATATAATATTTATACAACAGATGCTGATGGCAACCGGTTAGACAGCACTGTATACAACGCTGGCCAGGTTGTAAAAAACTACGGCGGCCTTGAGCCAAGGTTTACAATACGCTATGGTATAAACGACGAAACTTCTATTAAGGGTTCTGTAACAAGAAATTTGCAATACATACATTTGGTAAGCAACTCCGCCACTACTTTGCCTACAGATTTGTGGGTGCCAAGTACCTATAAGGTAAGCCCCCAGCAAAGCTGGTTATATGCTGCAGGCCTGTTTAAAAACTTTAGCGAGAATATGTTTGAAACTTCTGTTGAGCTGTATTACAAAAGCATGCAGAACCAGATTGAATACCAGGAAGGCTATACTCCTAATACACTAGAAGATACTGAAAACTTTTTCACTTTTGGTAAAAGCTGGAGTTATGGAAGTGAATTTTTTGTCAATAAATCAAGAGGCAGGTTAACAGGGTGGATGGGTTATACTTTAAGCTGGGTATGGAGAAAATTCCCTGGCCTGAATTCTGGCGAAAAATACCCTGCAAAATATGATAGAAGAAATGACATCAGTGTGGTGGCAATGTATCAATTAAATAACCGATGGAAATTTTCTTCTGTTTTTGTTTATGCCAGCGGCAACGCTACAACTTTGCCTCAACGTTTTTATTTGGTAAATGGTGTATTAACACAGGAGTATAGCCGCATCAATGAATATAGGTTGCCTGCTTATCACCGGCTCGATTTAGCGGCTACTTACTCGCCAAAAAAGAATGAAGGGCGTAATTTAAAATCTGAATGGGTATTTAGTATTTACAATGCATATAACCGAAAAAACCCGTACTTTATTTATTTCGATCAAACAGGCAGCGCTTATGACGGAACACTGCAAGTTCAGGGAAAACAGGTAAGCATATTTCCTATTATTGCATCTGTTACCTGGAACTTTAAATTTTGATCACTGCTACTCAGTTTTAAGCTTATGTATAAAACGGATTGTGCCGCTTTTTTTAAGGTCGGATGAAATGCGCACTTCGTAACGGCTATCACCATCTGTAACAACCATCAATGCGGTATTAGGTGGTATTGTTCCCAAATTTTCTGCATACATGGTAAGTTCATTAACGGCATGGTTTGTAGTTGCATCCAGGGTTAAACTGATTGGCTTTTCACTCAGCATTTTGTGCGACAATATAAGTTTGCCATTATAAAAAAGCGAAATACTATCCCCGTCAACAGCACCATTATCGTATAGTGTTACCATAAAATTTTCGTTGGTAATTTCAATGGTCTTTAAAATTTCACTGCCCCTTTTTTCAAACCCCATTTCTGTAATAACCGGAACTATTTCATTTTGTTTTTTTATGTCCGCAATAATTTTGTCCGGCATAATTTTAGGCAACGCCTCAGTTTTGTGTACAGGATTATTTTTAGCTACTGGAGGTGTTACCATTTTGGTTTGTTTTACCGGGGGCTTGGTTTTTGTAACAGGTTTAGCAGCGGCTACACTTTTATTTTTATCAGCCAGGCTGGGTGTTTTTGCAATAGGTTTAGGGCTGGAAAATGGTGTATTTGTATTTGGTTTATTAAAAGAAGAAAGATCCTTGCTAAGTGTTTTACGGGTTAGGGTTGTAACACCGGTTCCACAATCTCCTAATTGCCCGGGTGCAGTTCTCCAGCTTCCCTTCATCTCTTCTGTATCACCTTGTTTTTGATAAGTTAAAATATGTGTTTGAAGACAATCGCTCCAGTTTAAGGGTGTAGATCCTTTAACCTTGGCGGTTTCTGTAACCCTCATACTTTTTGTGCTTTTATAATAGGTAC
>JAYVZR010000472.1:0-8312 GCA_043783135.1 Ferruginibacter sp.
GAAAACAATGTTCCGCATGTATGGGAGGTTGTACCCGGTGAGCATAACATGGCCGTTTGGGTAAATGACCTGTACCTTTTTTCTCAACTTATATTTCGCTAAATAAAAAATAAATAAAAGTAAAATCAGCATGTGTAAAAAAAAAGTCATCCTGTTTTTTTTCGCTGCGATATTGATTAATCAATATTGCAATGCGCAACAACTTATTTGGACCGAAGTATTGCCTGGCATTTGGAAAGGAATTGCCGGTAAGCCTGAAGCTTATAATTTATTAAAAGCAGCCGGTGTATTACCTGACAAAGCCGCCATTGCAGTTATTGGGAAAGCTGCTTTCCCTTTAGATAAAATTAGCATTTCAGCAAAAATAATTGACGGTAATACCTACCTCCGTTTTCCCCTTGATAAAGAAGAGCAATTATACGGATTTGGATTGAATTTTCAAACGGTACAGCAGCGGGGAAGGACTATGGAATTGCATGTTGACCACTATGGCGGAATTGATAATGGCCGTACACATTCACCAACGCCTTTTTATGTTTCCAGCAAAGGGTATGGAATATTTATAAATTCTGCCAGGTATTTACAAGTGTATGCAGGCACAGCAGTAAGGAAAGACAGCAAGGACAGCCCTGCTGAGCAGGACAGGAACACGGATAAAAACTGGAATAGCCAGCCGTATTCAGATGCAGTGGAAATATTGGTGCCTGCAAAGGGGGTAGAAATTTATGTATTTGCCGGGCCTGGCATGATGAACGCTGTTAGAAGGTTTAATTTGTACAATGGTGGTGGATGTTTGCCACCACGCTGGGGCCTGGGTTTTACACAAAGGGTAAAATCATTGTACAACGAAGACGAGGTAAAAAAAGAGGCCGATGATTTTGAACAAAGAGGTTATCCATTAGATTTTATTGGGCTGGAACCCGGTTGGCAAAGTAAATCATATCCTGGTAGTTTTGAATGGGATAAATCACGGTTTCCCCACCCAGAAAAATTTGTTGCAGAAATGCTGCAAAAAAATATCCGGCTCAATTTATGGATCAATCCCTACGTTTCAACGCATGCTCCATTTTATAAAAACATATTGCCTTACACCGGGTCTCACACCGTGTGGAATGGTGTGGTACCCGATTTCACAATGTCGCCTGCCCGTAAATATTTTTTTGATCAATTAAAAAACAATCAAATTAATTTGGGAGTAAGCGGTTATAAAATTGATGAGGTAGATGGATTTGATTTTTGGCTTTGGCCTGATATCGCTACTTTTCCTGGGGGCCTTTCTGCTGTACAAATGAGGCAGACCTATGCCGTGATGCTACAACGGTACAGTACCGACATTTTTCGCCGACAAAATAAAAGAACATTTGGTTTGGTTAGGGCATCCAATGCCGGTGCTGTTTCTTTCCCTTATGTTATTTACAATGATTATTATAAACATGAAGATTTTATCACGGCATTAATAAACAGCGGTTATTCCGGCGTGTTGTGGACACCGGAGGTAAGGGCTTCCGAAACAAGCGAAGAATGGTTGAGGCGGATGCAAACCGTAGTATTTTCACCCATGGCAATGGTTAATGCGTGGGCAAGTGGTACAGAACCCTGGTCGTATGCGGATGTTGCACCGCAGGTAAAAGAACTCGCATTGCTGCGTATGCAAATGGTACCCTATTGGTATACTGCTTTTGCCAAATATCATTTTGAAGGCATGCCACCATTCAGGGCAATAAATTTAGAGGAAGGGTTCAATCAACAGGGCATTTCAAAAGAAAGCATCAATACAAACCTGCAGGAAAATCCATACCTGGCTGCTACAATGAAAGAAATCAAGGACGAATACATGGCTGGTGAATATTTATTGGTTGCTCCCATGTTTACAGGTGTTAAAACCCGTGAGGTTATTTTGCCTAAAGGTAATTGGTATGATTTCTATACCGGGCAATATGCAGGCAACGGCCAGTTAATTACCATAACACAGGGCCTTGATAAAATACCCGTATTTGTAAAAGATGGTGCTGTAATACCAATGCAGCCGCCACTGCTTCACGCTGCCAAAGCAGGAGAAAAAACAGCAATTGAATTCAGGCATTATGGAAAAAAAGATGGAGCCTTTAAATTATATGATGACGATGGCGAAACTTTTAATTATGAAAAAGGTGATTATTGCTGGCGTACAATAACCATGAAAAAAAATAATAAAGGAGAATGGGTGGGTATTATTTCAGGGCCCGAAAAAAATAAACCCAATACAATTGGGAACGTAAGCTGGAAACACATAGGGCCATAAAAGTTGGTATTTAATTTATTGTTTATAAAATGGGCAAGTAATTTTTTAATTCAAATAAAAGAAGTGTATCGAAATTTTTTGAAAGGAACAGCCGCAGAAAGTTTTTAAAAAATTTCTTTGTATTGGGAACTATTCCTTTGTTACCTAAGCCGCTTTTAGATGCTGCCACAAATACTTTTACTATAGCACATCACATGGAAAAAAACTTTACCTTTTTATTCCAGGGAGATTCAATTACAGATGGTAGCAGAACCAGAAACAATAACTGGAACCATGTAATGGGCCATGGCTATTAGTTTATATTTGCAAGTAGGTTGTGGTGTGATTTTTCGGAAAAAAGTTTCATTTTTATAACCGGGGCATCAGTGGCAATAAAGTGACTGACATGCAACAGCGATGGGATGCCGATACACTGGCATTAAAACCGGGGCTGCTAAGTATTTTGATTGGCATAAGCGATATAGAGGCTTCAATTAACGGAGACACCAATTTTATACCCGAACAGTTTTAGGCACACTACCTGTCTTTATTAAAAAAAACAATAGAAGCATTGCCTTCTGTTGAGTTGGTATTATGCGAACCTTTTATTTTACCTGTAGGAAGGGTGAAGGATAAATTGGAAATATATGATGAAGCAATGAAGAAAGGACAGGCAATAGTGAAGCAGCTGGCAACAGAATTTAATGCTATACAGGTACCTTTCAAGGAATCATTTAATGCAACATTTAAAAAAGCACCAGCCGATTACTAGATATGGGATGGTATTCACCCAATTCCTGCAGGGCATTAACTTATGGCAATGGAATGGATGAAGCAGGGTACAGAAAAATAAAAATTATTAAAAGCAGGTACCCACAAGAACGGACATGAGATTGCGTTTTTATCACTTAGTTTGTACAAAAATTTCTTTATTTGATAGCCGTCATTTAGTTGCTATCGTAATAGACATTGACTGCAAACCAGCCGACGCCGCTGTTACTACCACTTTGCCTTTTTGTTCATTTGATTGAACAACTGCCAAACACAATCCATTAAAAGCTTTGTGCTTACTGGTTTTAAAGGATTCAATACTTGTTTGCAAACCATTATCTGTAGCAATTACTGCGCTTTCGCCCCTGGCAGTAAATTGAATTAAATTATCTGCATCGGGCACCATATTGCCTTCAGTATCTGTAATTTTTGCAGTAATGAACGATAAATCATTTCCATCTGCCTTAATCAAATTCCTGTCGGCTGTTAAAATAATTTTTGCAGGTTTGCCGGCAGTTTTTACTTCAGTAGCTGCCACAGTTTTTCCTGCTTTTCTTGATATGGCTTTTAATGTTCCCGGTTGATATTGCACCCGCCACATTACGTGCAGGTCATCACCTGTTTTTTTCTTTATACCCAATGATTTTCCATTTAAAAATAATTCCACTTCATGGGCATTGTTGTAATAGGCCCACACATCAACCGTATCGTTTTGTTTCCAGTTCCAATGAGGGAAAATGTGCAGCACTGTTTTATTTGTCCATTCACCCTGGTACATGTAAGGTGTGGGCTCTCCCATATAATCAAAGCCAGTCCATATATACTGGCCCGAAAGAAAATTGTATTTTTTTATTAGCTTCCATGTTTCTTCATGTGTGCTGCCCCAGGGAGCAGATACATTATCATAAGCCGAAACAGTAAGATCGGGATTGCCTTTTTTAAAAGGTTTGTCCCAACGCTCTGGCCAGCGGCGTATACTATCCGATGGAAATAAATCATAATGGCCACGTGTTTGCTAAGCAGAAACACTTTCTGTACTTATAAAATTTTTACCACGAAATGATTGTAGGAAACCGGCATACAAGAACTGGTGATAATTATATCCAATTAAATCCAACGCACCGGATTTAATGATATTGTTTTTAGGATCAGGCCAATCGCAGGCGGCTGTTATGGGTCTCGTTGTATCTAAAGAATGAACAATTGCTGATAATTCATTTGCAATGGGAACCCCTGTGCTGCTGCTTTGTTCAGGTATTTCGTTGCCAATACTCCAGATAAAAACAGATGGATGGTTGCGATCCCGCAATACCTGGTCTTCCAGGTCTTTTTTATGCCATTGATTAAAGTCAAGACGATAATCGTATTTATTCTTTTGCATCTTTCACATATCAAATGCTTCATCCATTACTATAAAGCCCATCTTGTCGCATAAATCCAATAACTCTGGCGCAGGCGGATTGTGTGAGGTTCGGATGCCATTACAGCCCATGGCTTTTAATATTTCCAATTGCCTTTCTGCTGCCCGGTAATTAAATGCAGTGCCCAGGCAACCAAGATCATGATGGTTACAAACGCCATTTATTTTGACAGCTTTTCCGTTTAAGAAAAATCCTTTATCAGCATCAAATTTAAAACTGCGGATACCGAACGGGGTTTCATATTCATCTGTTATTTTATTATTCACTATTATTTGTGTAACCATTTTATACAAATACGGGTCATCGATATTCCACAAGTTTGGATTTTTAAGAATGATAGAATTATTAAATTCATCGGCCATACCATGCCCTTCTGTCCCCTGGTACTTGCTTTTGCCTTACCTAAATTTTTACTAGCAACTTTTTTCGGCAGGGCCAATAGGCTATTAAAAAGCTATCCAGAACTTGTTGAAAAATATACCATAAAATTGGCCAGTGGATATAAGGCATCGGCTAAGTATAGTCCTGCTCCTATTGCTTTATCACAAAGGGACAAACTGGCAAAAAAATTATCTGGTTCAATTAATAAGCTGAATAAAAAGATAGACAGTTTTGATGAGAAAGATCTTGACAGGTATATTTTACCCCATCCATTATTGGGGAAATTAACTATCAGGGAAATGTTGTTTTTTACAATCTACCATGTACAGCATCATCAATCATTAACTTTAAAAACCCTTAATAAATAATACTACTTAAAAAAATTAAAACAAGCCAAAACAACTACTTCTTTTCGCTGCATTATTTGCATTTTTATTGTTACCCTGTTTTGCAAAAAGCCACGCTGATTACAATGCCGAAATAAAACAGGCTGCTATTTCCTTTGTTAATTCATTGGACAAGATGCACAGGCAGGTTGCCTTGCTTGCTTTTAATGATACTGCAAGAATTAAATGGAATAACCTGCCGGTTGGGCTGCGGGCGAGAGCTGGCATAAGTGTAGGTAATATGACGGTGGAGCAGCGCAAACTTTTTCACCGCATCCTTTCTGTATCGCTTAGTTCGCAGGGCTATTTAAAAGCTACCAGCATTATGCAACTGGATAATCTTTTAAACCAATATTACGACAGTCTTTATTACGGAAAAGAAATTGATAGCACCACCTATGGTTTTATTCGTGCATTACAATGGTCACCCCGTAATTATTACCTTACTTTTTTTGGAAATCCTTCAGATAGCGTTTGGGGCTATAAAGTAGAGGGCCATCACCTTTCCGTGAACTTTACTTTTGTAAAAGATAAGCTTTCTGTAACGCCGCTTTTTGTTGGCACAGACCCTGCAGAATATCCTATGGGGCAATATGCGGGACTGCGCATACTAGGGCAGGAAGAGGATCTTGGCATAGAGCTCATTCATTTATTATCTGCTGATCAGCAAAAAAAAGCAACCATGAGTACTGCTGTACCGGGAGATATAATGGAGAAGATGTTTTAAAAAACCACTACCTGATGGAGAAGCATTAAATACATTGCTGTAGCTTACTATAATTTAAAAAAGCACCAATAAATTGAGGCTCATTGATAATGCAATCATAATAGGGGAGAGATATCTAAAATTTTCACTCATTGCCTTTTAGGTAGTGAAGTTTTAATTTTTCATTTTCACAGAGCCGGAACAAGCATCACCTTCTTTGATTCCTGTCAGCCAGATTTTTAATTTCTTGATACGTTCTTCTGTTAATTGCTGCTTATAAGAGTTCCAGCAAAGCGGTAATACGCTGCCATAATATCTCGGCTCTTTATTAGGGAATTTGGTATTCATTTCTGCATTACGAAACTGTATCCATATCTTCTGTGCCTTTTTAAGGTTTATAATAAATACAGTATCGCTTTTGTATTCTTTCAGTATTTTTTTATATACAGTATTCAGTTCTGCATCAGCTTTCTCAAAATTGTTAGAAGCTTTCAGATTCATATCTGATTGCGATTGACTATAACTAAAACTTATTATTGTGCAGAAAAAAAAGGTACAAATAAATTGTTTCATAAAATATCATTTACATTTTTTGATTTCAATTTTAAATTCTTTCAAAAATATCCTTTTTCTTTCTTAAAGTGTGGCAAAAAACAAACTAAAATTAATCCTCAATGATTGCCAAATGCAGATCCACTTTTACATCAATTTCATAAATAAGCGATACGAAAGCAATTAAATTGTTTAGCAGAAAGCAGCCCAAATACTGTTGAAAATGTTATCCTCAAAAGCTTGGAAAAATGATTTATTATATATAATATTATATAATAAAAGATTCCGTATTTGAACAATGCTTTCAGCATCGCCAACGGGCCGCTCTATTAAAATTCCTTTCCTTTTTTTAATCTGAAAAATTTATTTTATGATTACAAATATTGATAAAACAGGGATTGATTTATGCAGCTATTATGAATGTGGCGGCCAGCCGGAAAATCCTAAATGGCTAAACGCATATTTAGATAGTGGGGGAGTATGGACAATAGGTATAGGTACAATACAATACCCTAATGGCGTTAGGGTAAAGAAGGGAGATATTATTACCCCGGCACAAAGAGATGATTATTTCCTTTTTGAAATAAAGGCAAAAGTGTCTAAAGCAATTATCCTTACAAGGGATGATATTAATCAAAACCAGTTTAATGCGGTGGTTGATTTTTGTTATAATGCAGGCACACTGGCGCTGCAAAAATCTACGCTCTTAAAAACATTAAATAAAAACCTTGCTGACAAAACAATTGTAACAAATTTTTTAGCATGGCGATTTGATAATGGCAAGGAAGTTCCGGGGCTAACCAGGCGAAGAATGAGTGAGGGTTATCTATGGTTTACCGGCAGATTGAAATTTGATTGGGTTAATTATAAAATATATTCTCAGGCAACAATTGACGAAGTATTAGCTGCAATTAAAAATGGGTAGTTATTGAAATTCTCAATAAATTCTCCAACAAAACTTTATATGGCATAGCCAAATAATACTTTATTTTGGAGGGCAGTCAAGCTTTGCAGCAATTGGCTCCAGTTATCAAAGCAATCAATTCTTATTGCAGTATTGCCATTAATAGATAGCCAGCTTAGTTTTATAAATGCCATAACTTTTTCAGGAAGCTTTACCTGGTAATAGTAATAGCCCGAAAGTGTTTTACTATCACAAGTTTTTAACAGCTTTGCCGTAAAGGGCTTGTTGCCAAATACACTGTCGATGGTATATTTCGGTTGAATTGTTCATAGGGAGAACTGATTATACTGAATGAGGTGTAACCCATGCGTGGCCCTTTTAGCATAACGCTCCATTTTACAGACTTTGCCGCCTTCATAAAACTCCTGCCTTTGATAAGAATATCTACAGGGCCCGATCTGTAAAAATTAATACTGGTGTCTTTCACTCATCTCTAATTTATTAGCATTCCATTTTACCGGAATTTTTTTTGGTTGACCTACAGCCCAGTCCCCAATTTCTTCATAAACTGTGCTGTCGCTCAGTATTTTTTTTATAAGGTCGTACAATTCTGTTTTGGGAGTTTGGACAGCAACAGCCAGGGCACTGTGGGTAAATACCATATAAAGCAGGAGCTTTTTCATGTGTTTTAAATTATATGATATTCGTAACAAAGTCAGTGTATTGTTATTTTAAAAATGCTTTTATAGTAGCCGGCTTATCTATCTTTTAATGGAATTACCAGTTTTAATCCAGACCAAATTTCATCTACTGCACATACTTTTACATCAACAAGTCCATTTGCCAATGCCAGGTTTCTGATAAAATCTTCGGTGATATCACTGATAATTTTTGACGATTTTTTTGGCCATGAGACCCAAATAACCCCGTT